>JALSPW010000061.1 GCA_026985735.1 Saprospiraceae bacterium | reverse complement strand
TTTTTTAGATAAGGATCTGACTTATTTTAAATTTTATATATATGCTATTACGGTTTGGGATTTACCGGGCATCAAAAACAAAAAATTTAACCTTGAAGATTTTTCAGAATGGTATATAATTAAAGATGATATTGATTTTATAATTAATAAATACTATTCGATTCCAAATATTGAATTATGGAATGAAGGTGTATTAAACAATACTTTAAATCAAATTAAATATTTCCTTACCGCAGGTTTTTTTCAAAATCCCCACGATGCTGTATATTTGTGTGAGAGATTGGAAAATATGATAAATCATGTATATAAAATGGCAGAAACAGGGAAAAAAATTACTTTCGGACAAAATCCCGATTTAATTGACACTGAATTTTTAATGTATCACAATGAAATTTCACATACTAACAATATACTACTTATACAATCGGAATCTTTAAACCAAATATATTTTGCTTATGATAATCCTAATTATATCGTTACCGATAATCAGGATTTAATTGATTATACGGAAGCTTGGTTTGAAAAAATAAAAAAGAATGCTCTTCCGATTTCTCTTGATTCTGAAAAAAACAGAAGAGCTTTTTTTAATATTATTTTAAGACAAATAGATAGCACAAGAAAAGATATTGAGCATATAATAGAAAAATATTATAGTTGATGAAGTTGTTTTTACCGGTTTTATTTTTATTGATTTCTTCAATATTATCCGGACAAAATTTTCAGCAAAAGATATTTGCTGATGATCCTAATCCCGGAGTATTTTTTGGTAGGTTTGTTTCTCTTCAAAATAAATTTGCCTTTATAAGTGCATATCAAGATTTTGAAAATGGTTCAGCTTCGGGTTCTCTTTATATATTTAAAAAAATCAATAATGAATATAAACAAATACAAAAACTGTTTCCGGATGACGGAGGGGTTGAAGAATATTTCGGATATTCCTTGTCTTCTTATGGAGACTGGATAATTACCGGAGCTCATCACGATAGTGATTTTGGAGCAAGTAGTGGAAAAGCATATTTATTGCATTTGGAAAATGGCTTATGGGATTTTTACCAAATATTATTGCCTCCCGATTTATCTGAAGCTGATGAATTTGGTAAAACCGTTGATATATATGGAGATTTTGCTATTTCTTGTTCATATCTTGATGATGATAATGGAACCAACAGCGGTTCCGTGTACATTTTTAATAAAAAAGAAAATAACTGGAAATTATTTCAGAAAATTCAAGCTATTCACCCTGTAGATCATGCTCAATTCGGTCTTGCATTAGATATTTATAAAGGCAAAATAATTGTAGGAGCTCCTTATACAAGAAATAATGAAATCGTCAGTGGTGCAGCATATATTTATGAACTAACAGATAATAAATGGGAACAAAAAGCATATTTATTTCCTGATGATTTTGAAAAGAATGATGAATTTGGTATTACTGTAAAAATAAGTGAGGATGAAGCCTTTATCAGTAGTATTAAAGATGATGATATGGGGAAAAATAGCGGTTCTGTTTACGTATATGGTAAAATTGACGGGAATTGGATGTTTAAACAGAAACTGTTATCTCCGGACGGAGAAGCGGGAGATGGATTTGGTATTGCTCTTGAAAAAGATAGTAATTTTTTGTATATTGGAGCTTATTTTGATGACGATAGAGGAACTAACAGCGGCTCCGTTTATATTTTTAAGAAACATCAAGACCATTGGAGGTATTATACTAAATTTTCAGCTGATGATTCTGATGAAAGTGATGCTTTTGGAGCAAGTATTTCAATTTTTCAAAATGAAATATTAGTTGGGGCTTATTCCGATGATGATTATGGTTTTTTTGCAGGTTCTGCTTATGTTTTTTCAAAAGAAAAAATTTTAACGGAAACAAATAATAAAATAGATAAAAACCAAAACTTTTCTATTTACCCTACTGTTTTTCAAAAAAGAATCAACATATCAAGTTTATATCCGGATTCTATTAAAATGGAATTATATGATATCTCAGGCAATCTTATTTATCTTAAAAAAAATATAATAACACCTTTTGAATTTAATATAAATATTTTTTCAACCGGAATATATTTCTTGAAAATATCAAATGAAAAAATAATAAAAATCGTTAAAATTATAAAAATTTAGTTCAAAGAAAAACTACCTATTTCCTGAATAACTTCATAGTGATTTAAAAAATAATATTCATAGGAAATTTCATAATTCAGAGGTACAGAATCTAACAATTCAATTAATTCTTCTTCGCTGTCAAGCTTTAAAACAACCCAAATCAAAGCGTCTTCGGGGCTTAATGATAATGATAATAATTTGTTACTATTTCTAAAATAAGATATAATAGTATTTATTTCATTTTCAAAACTACCTTTTTCATAAATTTCAGGATTGAAATAATCCAATTCTACCATAAAATGATACTCCATATCAATGTTTTGGTTAATTAAATCATATATTATAAATCAAAAGTAATTGTTTTTTTTTAAATAACAATATTTTTTTAATTATTATTCCACGTATGCAGCAAAACTATATGTGAAACGGCAATCTATTAATTCCGGCACAAAACTTTTGAATTGCATCTCAATGTCCATTTCGTATAAATCGCCGGATAAAATATCCCGTACATCTTCACCTGTACTTAATAATTTTATTTCCCCGTTTAAATTTAGAGGAACATTGTCACGATAATATATTTCAATGCTGTTATTATAATCACCTTTCTTATAAATCCAAACGGACATTTTGCTAATAACTCCAAAATTCGCATTTGAATATATTGATAAAAATTTCCCCTTTCCTGCATATAATTGATTGATATTTGATAGGGATATCTCTTTTTCTTTTAGATTTTGATTTAAAAAAGAAGGTATATCATGAATCAAAAAATGATGTGTGGCTATTGGGTCCTTGCCTGCTGGAATTGTAAAATTCACTTCTTGAAATATCTCAAATACAGGAGTTTTTGTTTTACAAGAAAAAAAAGAAATCAAAATAATAAAGAAAAATGTCCGGATCATTAATAAATATTTATTATTAGACGTTAAACTATATTATTTATTATTTATTACCTGTTTATAAATTCATTTTTTGCAAATCAAACACTATATAAACGGAATACAAATTAACAACTTAACAAAAATAAATAATTTTTTAAAAAATGGATAAAGAAAATAAACGTTTTATTGCCGAATAAACATTATTTTTGTTTATTTTGCATAAGATATAATGTGATTAACCACAGAAGATAATGAGGAAAATTTCATATATTACTTTTTTAATTTTGTTGTTATCTGCAACACAAAATTTTATTAATGCCCAAAGTTCCTTTGGTATGAATTTTGGTATTGTGATGGGTAGCAACGGTAATTTTGTACAAGATACTCTTAAAAGTATTAGTTCATTTAGAAATGGTTATCAAATTGGAGTTTTGGGTAATTTTGGCACATATAGTTTTTTTGTATCCCCCGGCATATATTTTAAAGACTTTACCATCAAAAAGGATTTTAATAAAATAGATCCTTTTGAGAAGTCACCGCGAATAAAATTAGCAAAAGCTAAAATAACTTTAGGTTATCAGACTAATTTGATTACTAGAAAAATAAAACTTAAATTTGGAGGTGGATTGAATGGTAATTATATAATTAATATTAATAATAATGACGAGGGGTACAATTTCGATACTTTGGAAGATACATATCTTGGTTATAACATAGATATAGGTTTGGATTTTTTCTCTTTTACATTCAATATTTCTTATGAAAAATCCATTAAAGAGGTCTTAACATTAAATAAAAAAAGCTCCGGTTTGGATTTTATAATTTTAACAGGTGGAATCCTGTTTTAAATTGTTATTTTTCAGTATTTATAAAAAGGAAATCATTAATTTTTTGTACCTTTGCGTGCTTAAATAAATTTTAATATATGTCAAATCAAAAAAAGCAGGAATATAATGCTAATAATATTACAGCATTAGAAGGATTGGAAGCGGTCAGGAAAAGACCGGGAATGTATATCGGAAGTACTGATGTGAAAGGGCTTCATCATTTGGTATGGGAGGTTGTTGATAATTCGATAGATGAGCATTTGGCCGGATATTGTGATGAAATCGAAGTTAGAATCTTAGCCGATAATAGTATTTCTGTAATTGATAACGGAAGGGGAATTCCGGTTGGAATGCATGAAAAATTACAAAAATCGGCACTGGAAGTCGTAATGACGGTATTGCATGCAGGAGGAAAATTTGATAAAGATACTTACAAAGTATCTGGAGGATTGCATGGTGTTGGTGTCTCGGTTGTTAATGCTTTATCCGAATCTTTAACGGCGATAGTTTATAGAGATGGGAAAATTTATAAACAAACATATAAAAGAGGAATTCCTCAAACGGCAGTCGAACAAATTGGCGAAACGGATAAGACAGGTACTCAGATTATTTTTAAACCTGATGATGAAATATTTGAAACTTTGGTTTATAATTTTGAAACTTTGGCCAATAGGTTCAAGGAAATGAGTTTTCTTAATAAAGGATTCAAAATTGTCTTGATTGACGAAAGGGAAAAAGATAAAGAAGGACAATTCAAGAAAAAAGAATATTTATCCGAAGGCGGATTAAAAGAATTTGTTAAATATCTGGATGAAGGAAGGACTTCTATTATTGATACTCCGATTTATATTGCCGGCAACAAGGAAAATGTAGATGTTGAAATAGCTATCAATTATAATACGGGATTTAAAGAAAATATTTACTCTTTTGTCAATAATATCCGGACACATGAAGGAGGAACTCATGTTCAGGGTTTTAGAAGGGCATTAACAAGAGAATTTAAAAAATATGGTGAACAAAATAATTTCTTTAAAAAATTAAAAGTTGAACTCTCCGGAGAAGATTTCAGAGAAGGAATGACTGCTGTTGTGTCCGTAAAAGTACCCGAACCGCAGTTCAAAGGACAAACCAAGGGAGAATTGGGTAATTCTGAAGTTACTGCCATTGTTTCACAAATAGCCGGTGACACATTAAAACATTTTCTGGAAGAAAATCCCAAATTGTCCAAAATGATAATCGATAAAGTGATTGTTGCTGCAACTGCGAGGCATGCTGCCAGGAAAGCAAGAGAACTTGTTCAAAGAAAAAATGTAATGAGCAGCGGAGGTCTTCCGGGAAAATTGTCCGATTGTAGTTCTAAAGATCCGGTTATTTCCGAATTGTACCTTGTGGAGGGAGATTCTGCCGGTGGTACGGCTAAACAAGGGAGAGACAGGGTGTTTCAGGCAATATTACCATTGAGGGGAAAAATCCTTAACGTTGAAAAAGCTTTGGAACATAAAATTTATGAAAATGAAGAGATAAAAACTATGTTTTTAGCTCTTGGTGTATCGATTGAAGAAAAGGAAGGAGAAAGAATTTTGAATCTCGATAAATTAAGATATCATAAAGTAATAATTATGACGGATGCCGATGTGGATGGTAGTCATATTTCCACATTGATATTGACATTTTTCTTCCGTTATATGTATGAATTAATTGAAAACGGTTATATTTATTTGGCAACCCCTCCTTTATACCAGGTTAAAAAAGGGCAACAAACGCCAATATATTGCTGGTCTGATGAAGAAAGGGATGCAGCTATTATGAAATTATCTTCAGGAGCTGACGATAAAGGGGTGAAAGTTCAAAGATATAAAGGTTTGGGAGAAATGAATGCGATTCAGTTGTGGGAAACTACTATGAATCCCGAAACCAGAATATTAAAACAAATTACTATTGATGATGCGTTGGAAGCAGACAGAGTTTTCTCAATGCTTATGGGAGATGAAGTTCCACCCAGAAGAGCATTCATAGAGAAAAATGCTATTTATGCAAATGTTGATACATAATTTATGCCATTGATATTAGAAAAAAAAGAAGATAAGTATTCATTTATAGTATGGGAAATAGATGAAGACTTATCTTTTTTTTTAGATAAATTTGATATTTGTGATTTTGAAAAACAAGAGATTTCAAATTTTCCGGAATATAGATTATTGGAATGGTGGTCAACCAGGTACTTATTATTTTTATTGGAGAAAAGAGAAAAAAGATTATGTGTTTTAAAGGATGAATTTGGTAAACCTTATTTACAAAACTCTAATATGAATATTTCACTAAGTCACTCCGGTAAAAACATTGCAGCTGTAATATCAAATCAGAACATAGGAATAGATATTCAAAATATTTCTCCGAAAGTAAATCTGATAAAAAACAAATTTCTTTCGGAAAAAGAATTGCATTTTGGTATGGAATTGACAATATTAAATTTGATGTGGACATTAAAAGAAGCGGTATATAAGGCTTATGGTAGAAAAAAAATAAGCTTTAAAGATAATATCATAATAAAAGATTTGAAAAAATATCACCATATAATAAAAAGTAATGTTTTTATAGAAAAAAACAATGCTAAAATAAAATATAAAGTTGTAAGTTATAATGTAAAAAATGCAATACTTTCAATTGCAGTGGAAAACGCAAAATAAATATCATGAGTAAAAAATTATTTTTATTATTATTTATTGTACCTGTGATAGCTCTGTTTTCTTGCAAAAACGGATCACAGTCTCAAATACAAGATACAAATAAAATAAAAGCCGATACATCTTTAAATAAATTACCTGATGATTTTTTGGAATTTTATATTAAATTTCATCATGATTCTGTTTTCCAAATGAATCATATCACTTTTCCATTGGAAGGAGCTATAAATGCTGCCGGAACAAAACGGGATTCTATGATTCCTTATAGATGGAGAAAAGAAAAATGGCAATTGCATCATGAATTTGATTCGTATAATAATATTTTTACCAGGAGATTTTATAAATTTAGTAATAACATGATAATTGAAAAAATTACCGGAGTAAATGATTTGTTTAAAATGGAAAGAAGGTTTGGTAAATTACATGACGGGTGGAATTTGATTTATTATTCCGTAAATTAACCCGTGATGTTAGTATACCTGCACAAAAACGCAAGATTTAAATAATTATATCTCCGAATGTATTTTATAATATAAAAAAATCAGGATAGTTTCCGGATGTATTATAAATTTTTATTATATATATAAGAAATGAAAATCTTAAACAGATGAAAAACAATTATGTAGCAATAATGGCAGGTGGTATCGGTTCAAGATTCTGGCCATCCAGCAGTGAAGAAAACCCTAAACAATTTCTTGATATATTGGGAATAGGAAAATCCTTTTTGCAAATGACTTATGATAGGTTTTTAAAGTTTTTTCCAAAAGACAATATTTTTATAGTAACTAACCAACGATACAAAAATCTCGTATTGAAACAGATACCCGGCATTAATGATAATAGAATAATCATTGAACCATCAAGAAACAACACGGCTCCTTCCGTAGCTTACACGGCATTTAAGATATTTAATTTAAATAATAATGCCAATATAGTAATGGCCCCTTCCGATCATGTGATTTTGAAAGAAGATGAATTTTTGGGTAATATTAAAAATGCCTTGGATTTTGTTTCTACCTCCAATGCTCTTTTGACTCTTGGTATTTTACCTAACCGCCCCGATACCGGATATGGGTATATTGAATTGGGAGAAAAAAATAAAGACGTAAATTTTGACTTATACAAAGTAAATTCTTTTAAGGAAAAACCCGGTTTGGAAACGGCAAAAAAATATCTTAAAAGTAAAAACTATCTATGGAATGCGGGAATATTTATTTGGAAAGCAACAAGTATTTTGGATGCATTTAGAAAATATGCCCCCGGAATATATGATATTTTGGAAACAGGGAAAAAAGTATATAATACGGATAAAGAACAGGAATTCATTAAAACCAATTATCCTTTGACAACTAAAACATCTGTGGATTATGCAATAATGGAAAAAGCAAATAATATTTTTACAATTCCGGCTGATATCGGTTGGTCGGATTTAGGAACATGGAATTCATTACATGCTTTTTCGGATAAGGATGAAAACAATAACGTCATTATTGACGCTCAAGGATTGTTGATAGATTCTAAAGATAATATAATCAAAATAGCATCGGACAAAAAATTTGTTATTAAAGATTTGAACGGATATATCATAATAGATGAAAATAACACATTATTGATTTATCCTAAAAATAAAGAACAAGAAATAAAAGACATAGATAAATAATTTTATTTTATTATTAAGATTAACTTATTTTAGATATTTTTGCAGATAAAGTACAGTATTGATATTTTGGATAGTAATAAAAAATATAAAATTGCGATTGTTGCAAATGCTACTTGGAATATTTATAATTTCAGATTAAATGTTTTAGATGTTTTATTGGCAAATAATTTTGAAGTATATGTCATTGCTCCCGTTGACAAATATATTTTTTATAAAGAAGATTTTCCCGAAGTCGTTCATGTACCTGTAAAAAATCTTGTTAGAGACGGAACAAATCCTGTTAAAGAATTTTTTCTGATATATGAGTTTGTAAGTATTTATAAAAAAATCAATCCGGATATTATATTGCATTATACGATTAAACCAAATATTTATGGCGGAATAGCTGCCGGCATATTAAAAATTCCTTCTATTGCTGTTGTAACGGGTTTGGGTTATGCTTTTATACACCGGGGAATAATACAAACCGTAACAAGATTGTTATATAGATTTAGTTCAAAATATCATAATAAGATAATTTTTGAAAATATTGATGATCTTGAGCTTTTTAAAAAAAGTAAACTTATAAAAGCCGAAAAAGGAATCTCAATAAAAGGATGTGGAGTAGATATTGAATATTTTTCCCCAATAGTAAAAAACGGTAAAAATAAAAACAAAATAATATTTACTTTTATAGGAAGATTATTGTATGATAAAGGAGTAGTAGAGTATGTCGAAGCTGCAAAAATAGTTAAAAAAGATTATGAAAATGCAGAATTCTGGTTGATAGGAGAAATTGACAAATCCAATCCGGCAATGGTTAAAGAAGAGGATCTTATCAATTGGGTAAAGAATAAAACAGTTATATATCATGGGTTTAAACAGGATATAAAAAGGTTTATCTCAAAATCAGATTGTATAGTATTACCCTCATACAGAGAAGGTATGCCCCGAACTATTTTGGAAGGACTTGCAATGGCAAAACCTGTTATCGCAACTAATACCGCCGGATGCAGAGAAGTCATTGAAGAAGGTAAAAACGGATATCTTGTTCCCATTAAAGAAATAAATGCTCTTGCTATAGCCATGAAAAGGATAATTGATATTTCTGAAGAAGGAAGAATCGATATAGGCAACTATGGAAGAGAAAAAGCAATCAGAGAATTTGATGATAATCTGATAGCGGATGAAATTTTAAATATTATCTTGGATGTTCTCAAAACAAAGGAATAATTGAAAAAATTTAACTCATTATTGATAATTGCATATTATTATCCGCCAAATGGTACAGTGGCTTTTCTTAGAAATTACCACATTGTCAAATATTTAAAACCCTACTTTAAAAAAATCAATATTATAACTTTAAAAAATATCCCACTTCCGTTAAAAGATAAAATTGATATTGATAGCGATAAAATACATAGGGTTTTTAATTTTGATTATAGAAATATGCTAAACTTTTTATCCGGTAAAAAAGATATTAGAAAAAAAGCAAATGAATACACCAATAAAAAAAGAGTTAGATATACAAGAAGTTTTTTAGACAACTTCCCCTTTAACACCATTTTTGGAGAAGGCGGTGTAATATATATTATCACAGCCACAATAAAAGGAATATCATTAATCAAAAAGAATAAAGTATCTCATATTTATAGTTCTTATAGGCCGGTTTCCGATCATATTATAGCTTATAATTTGAAGTTATTTTTCCCCGATTTGATTTGGATAGCGGATTTCAGAGATCCTCCGATACAAAAAAAAGTTTTAATACCGGTATTAAAAAGACTTCAATCTTGGTTTTTAAAAAAATTATTATCAAAACCCGATATTATTACTTCTGTTTCTGATGGTGTAACAAAATCTTTACGAGCTTTTGCTCCACAAACTATCACTTTTAGAAACGGAATTTACAATTTATTTGAAATTAATAAGCCGAGATTTAATAAATTTACCATTTCATATACCGGTTCATTATATTTGAATAATCAAAATCCCAAACCCTTGTTTGATGCATTAAATTCCTTATTAGTACAAGGAAAAATACACGAAAATTCTATTCAGATAATATATGCCGGAAAAGATAGTGGAATCTGGACAAAATTCATGACACACGATAATATAAAAAAGATATCAATAATAAAACACGAAATTTCATTGAAGGAATCTATAGAACTGCAACACAGGAGTCATATAAATTTGTTGTTAACATGGAGTAAAGAGAATAAAACGGGAATATTAACAGGTAAGTTCTTTGAATATTTATCAACGGGAAATCCGGTTTTAACCATTATTACCGGGAAAAAAGATACTGAGATAGAAAATTTTTTTACATATTATAATTGCGGAAAAATATTTTATCCGCAGGATACTGAAAAATTAGAACAGTATATTTATAAATATTACCGGCAATGGCAAATTAAAAGACAACTTGATTTTAAGTCTAATGAAAAGCTCCTGAAAAAACTTCAATGGGAAAATCAAATAAAAAAACTGGTTTATTTACTTTAAAATTTCAGCTTTTTCAATATAATCACCAAGCAATATTTTATTCACTACATCCATTCCGTCAATCACTTTGCCAAATATAGTATATTTTCCGTCGAGATGAGGTGTCGGGGTATGTGTAACAAACCACTGAGTCGATTCTGTATCTTTACCCGCTGAGGCCATTCCTACATAACCGCTATCATCGTAGTAAAGAGGTCCCAATTCAGAACGAATAGTATAATTTAGACTACCATATCCGTCTCCTCTCGGACAACCGGTTTGAATAACAAAATTCGGCACTACTCTATGGAAAATTTTTCCGTCATAAAAATGATCCTCAACCAATTTTATAAAATTCACTACACTGCCGGGAGAATTATTTTTAAATAATCTAATGATAAAATCTCCCTTATTGGTTTCAATTTTCACTACGGTGGAATCCGTTATGGATTCAAATATTTTCCAGTCAATAGGATGATTGTATTTTATCTTATACGGTACATATTTCTTATTTGCAATTTTACTTTTCAATTTCAAGACATTATTGTATGCTTCAATGTCTTGGGGCAATGTCAATAGTTTTAGACTTTTATCTATAAAATCAAGATTTTCATATTGATCCATAAATTCCAGCTTTGTTTTTTCTATCACATCAACTGCAGAGCTTATTAAACCGGGATCGCCGGATTTAAAAGCTTCAACAATCATATTGGCTATTTCTTCTTTTAATTTTTTCTTTTTCCACTTTGGTAGTTTTGACAATTCATCTCTTTGAACCAATGTTGACAAAGCCTCCAAAGAAGCTACTCTTATCACTATTTCGGGAGCTAAAAACCCCATTTCTTTTATCAATTTTAAAGAATTTATATCATTTCCCAAAGCTCTGATATATTCAGCTTTTTCATAAGTATTTTCACTATTTGAAATCGCCTTTTTAATATCCCATATTGTTGCCGATTTAGTTTTGCTGAAGTAAACAGGTATCTTTTTTAAAATTGCATTATAAAGTCTAGATTTAACCAACCAATTGGATTCTTTTTTTGCTATTTTTCTATAAATAATTACATCATTAGGTTCTCCGTTTTCGTAAAAATAGTTGGCAGCTGTAAAAGCAACATTAGTATTTGTATCGTTTACCATATTTAAAACATCTTCTGCTACATCAATATACTTGAAATTGCCAAATGCCTTAATGATATTAACTTTCACCCTGCTATCTGTTTTATCGTTTTTTAAAGCTGCCAATAAAGTATTTAATACTTCCGAATCCTGAGTTTTTCCTAAAGCAATAGCAAGGTTCATCTTAATAAAAGGATTTGATTCTTTATCAAAAATCTTAGTTAATCTGAATTTGTAATTATTCAAATCGTTTTTATTTGCTCTAATCAGATAATAAGATCCTAAAACCTTGATTTTTTCAGGATAAATACTACTACCGACAATATCAATTATTCTTTCGGTACCCTCCGGAATAGATATTCCCTTTGCTATATATCTGTATAATGCTCTGGTTTGTCCCAATATCAATAATGTATCGGTAGGTCTGTAACTTTTTACCGTAGCCAATGGTTTTAAATATTTTTTATCACCGATTTTCCCTACAGCTTCGAGTATATAGGAATTAAACAAATTGTTTGGATTCAAAGTATCATATTTTCCAAAAACAGATATTAAGCTGTCCTGAATTCTATTGGAAGCTATTTGTCCAAGCGAATAAACAGCAGCTTCTCTTACTTTTTCAACTTCATCGTGAAGATTTTTAACTACTAAATCTTGAAAACTACTATCCTGAATAGAAGCAAACGCCATGGTTGAGGCATATCTATAAGTAGGATTGGGATCGGAAAGAAATGAAACCAAACTGTCCGGTAATCTTTGATCCTGAAAATTTATAATTTTTCTGTAAATAGAATCATTAAGATCTATTTTTACTTCAGTCATCTCTTTTTTTTCAGGAGGAACACAAGCTCCAAAAAAATAAATAAGGATAAAAAAGAGTAAAACGATATTCAATTTAGTATTCATATTTATTATTTTAATGCGAAAATAATGAATATTACTGACAAAATGTATTATTTATCAAAATAGTGTTAGTCTATAAAGAGCTTGATTTTATAATTTTAATGATTTTATGGACAGACACTAAATAATAACTACTTAAAATAAATTAAGTTTAACCCTTTGGATAAAATAAATAATGTTATATCTTTGTATTTTAAAATAGAATAAAATGTCTGAAAAAGTATTAACAAATAAAGATCTTGAAGAAATTTTACTCGAAGAAATGGAAACATCTCTAGGGGAAAAAGCGGATCTCATTGTTTATAATGACGATTACAATACTTTCGACTGGGTTATTCAATGTTTTATGGAAATATTTAATTATACTTATGACCAATCTGAACAATTATCCGTTATAATCCACTACAAAGGTAAAGCTACTGTTAAATCCGGATATATTGAAGTTCTAAAACCTCTAAAAGACGCTCTGGTTGATAGAGGTTTATCAGCCGTTATTGAAACATACAAAGATGCATAATTTGTGCCAATCAATAATTAATCAATGCCTGTTTTTAAATTAAATCCGGAAAGAATAATTTTTCCTCCGCCTGAAATGTCAGAATCTTCGGGTTTGTTGGCAATAGGTGGTAAATTGGATTATAAATGGCTTCTTGAAGGATATAGCATTGGCGTTTTTCCCTGGTTCAATTCTGAAGATCCGATTTTATGGTGGTCTCCCGATCCCCGTTCAGTAGCAAAACCGGGAGAGATTTACATCAGTAAAAGTATGAAACCCTATTTCAAAAAAAGTATTTTTACCCTAAAAGTGGATACTTCTTTTGAAGAGGTAATAGAAAATTGTCAAAAAATAAAAAGAGAATCTCAAGATGGCACCTGGATTACAAAAGAAATAAAACAAGCATATATAGATTTGTTTAGAAGAGGTTATGCTCATTCTTTTGAAACTTTCAAAAACGGGAAATTGGTAGGAGGATTATACGGGGTTTCTCTTGGTAAAATGTTTTTTGGAGAATCTATGTTTTCCTCAATATCCAATGCTTCAAAATTCGCCTTCATAAGTCTAAGTATTATTTTAAAAAACAATAATTTCAATCTAATAGACTGTCAGATACCTAATCCGCATTTAAAATCCATGGGCTGTTATAATATGAAAAAGAGTGATTTTTTAAATTTACTCTATAAAAACAGGATTGAAAAAACAATTTTGGGTAATTGGTCCTCGGGATTATTGAATTTGGATTATTCAATTTAAATAAAATTAATAATATTGACGTTATAACAAATATCCGGATAAAAAATTTGACTAAAAAATTAATAACTACTCAGATAGATTAAAAAAAATTTAATATGCAAAGAATAATAATTTTAAGTTTAGTTTCTGTTTTTTTATTTTCATATAGTTGTAAGTTTACGCAAAAAGCTTACAATTCTACTAAAACCGCTATAAATAATGCAAATATTTTTTCTCCCGATGATGACATAAAATTGGGGTTGCAAGTAAAAAAAGAAATAGAATCGGATCCGAAAAAATTTCCTATTTTAGAAGAAAAAAACAATAAAGAAATCTATCGATATATCAGAGGATTAAGAGATATTATATTAAAAACAAATCAACTCAAATATAAAGACAAATTTGAATGGGAAGTGAAAATTATAGATGATGACAAAACCCTTAATGCTTTTGCAACTCCCGGTGGTCATATTTATATTTATACCGGTTTGATAAAATTTTTAGACACAGAAGATGAATTATTGGGCGTAATGGGTCATGAAATGGCTCATGCAGATAGAAGACATTCGACCAGACAATTGACAAAAAGTGTAGGTCTTTCTATTTTATTGAATGCTACATTAGGTGATAAACAATCGGTTGAACAAATTATCGGAGCATTATTAAATTTACAATTTAGCAGAAGCAATGAATCCGAAGCTGATGAGTATTCGGTTAGATATTTGTGTCCAACAGCTTATAATGCTGCCGGTTCTGCTAATTTTTTTAAAAAAATGCTTAACCAACCGGCGCCACCTGTTTTCTTGAGTACACACCCATCACCAAAAGATAGGGTAAAGCATATTGAAGAATTGAAAGAAAAATTAAATTGCCAGGGTACAAGAACCAATAAAGAAAAATATTCAAGAATAAAAAAATTATTGAAATAAGTAAATGAGTAATAGAAATAAATTAGAAAAATTTGCGGAATTATTGTCTTTTCCCAATGTTTTTGAAAACTTTAACCCCAAAGAAAATATATTAACCGGTAAAGACGGTATACAAGTTGATTTCACAAACGGGTGGAACAGTTTTTGTTTTAAAAATAATAATCCTATTATATTGGAATTAGCTTGCGGTAGAGGAGAATACAGTCTGAAATTGGCAGATAGAAACCCGAAAAACAATTATATAGGTGTTGATATAAAAGGTGCAAGAATATGGAACGGAGCTAAAAAAGCCTTGCAAGAAAACAAAAAGAATGTTGCTTTTTTAAGAACCCGAATAGAGCATATTGACGATTTCTTTAAACCGGAAGAAATTGACCAAATCTGGATTACTTTTCCGGATCCGTTTCTCAAAAAAAGTAAAGCTAACAGAAGACTTACATCGCCGTATTTTATCGATAAATACAGGAAATTTTTGAAAAAAAAAGGTATTGTTCATCTAAAAACAGATTCCCCCGAATTATATGATTTTACAATGAATGTTATTTCAAAAGACAACCGGTGCCATATCATTTACAATAATGATGATATTTATTCCACAGAATTGGATTTTCCGGAACTTGAAATTAAAACTTATTATGAAAATTCACATCTCAAAAACGGCCGCAAAATCAAATATATCAGATTTACTATAAATTCATAATAACACAGATAATCTTATATTTCCAAAATCAAAGTTTACTGCATTTTAATCATTTTATCAATATATAGAGGCACTAAATTAAAAAAACAGAAACCCCTGTTTTCTTATATGATTTAGAATTGTTATAAAGTAACAAGTTGTGATTTTAAAAATCAATATAAATAGTTGAAAAATTGGTAAATTGGCATATTTAATTAATTATTATTTAAAGTAAATCGAAAATTATGGAAAACAAATTAGCAAATCCGGCTCCCCTTGGTTTGATGGGCTTTGGTATGACAACCGTATTATTGAATATCCACAATGCAGGCTTTTTCGGCTTAGGTTCGATGATACTGGCTATGGGTATCTTTTATGGTGGAATAGCTCAAGTTATCGCAGGTATTATGGAATTCAAAAAAGGCAACACTTTTGGTACAACAGCTTTTACTTCTTACGGGCTTTTTTGGATGACACTTGTATTTTTAATTGTATTCCCAATAATGGGTTGGCTTGAAAAACCCCCTGCTTCATTTATGGGTTGGTATTTATTTATGTGGGGATTATTTACCTTTTTTATGTGGATTGGCACATTTGGTAAAAACCGCGCTATTCAATTTGTATTTCTAACACTTTGGATATTATTCTTTTTATTGGCTATTGAACATTGGACAGGTTCAAAAGCAATAGGACACATAGCCGGATATGAAGGAATAATTTGCGGGTTATCAGCCATATATTTAGCTATGGCAGAGGTGATAAATGAATCCCATGCAAAAACCGTATTACCTATAGGTGAAAGGAATTAAAATTCTATGGAATTACTTAGGTAGAATGCTTTTGAAATGAAAAATTCTTGTTTTTATCTCAAAAGCATTTTATCTGAGTAATTAGTGTCTGTCCACAAAGTCATTAAAATTGAAAAATATTCTTTTTGCGATATTTTTACTTTATTCAAATTACTGATGCTAAGGCATCACTAATCCTCAGAAAGACAAAAA
>JALSPW010000060.1 GCA_026985735.1 Saprospiraceae bacterium | reverse complement strand
CAAAGGAAAAAGTTCAAAGGAAAAAGTTCAAAGGAAAAAGTTCAAAGGAAAAAGGAAAAAGTTTGGAAGATAAAAGACAAAAGAAATTAATGATGAATGATAAATTATGAATTATGAATATTAAACCGGCTTTGAAGTCATATTATCGCATGCTTTCAAGTCTAATCTGCAATTATTGAAAATGATTTACAGCGGACTATTTTATATTAATTAACAATATTGTATCCATCCTAAGAGACTAAACTTGGAAAGGTGGTTAACTATGAAGCCAAGCAAATACCAGCAGTCTTAATCTGTTCTGAATTTTTATGACTTTTGTCCGGTCAATGGGTTTTATAAGATAGAGGGATATAAAAAAAGCCGGCATTTTGCCGGCTTTTTAGTAGCGGGGACAGGACTTGAACCTGCGACCCCCGGGTTATGAGCCCGATGAGCTACCAACTGCTCCACCCCGCGATATTCGATTTTGAAAAGAATATTTTTTAAATATTCTCTTCGTTTTATTTCTTTTTTACCTTAAGATTTCTAAATTAGAAATTAATTAATTCTATTTAAAATAACAACAAAATCCGTTTAGTAAAAGTTTCAATTTTCAAAATTATTGCATTCTATTTTGCAACGGGTGGCAAAGGTATATATTTTTTTTTAACCTACAAAATATTTAATCTATAATTTTATCCCTTCCATCATACTTGCCAAATTTCGAGCGTGACCTAAAAAGTCATCTACCTTCATTTCTTTATAAAACATAAAACCATGTGTTGCTCTTAATCTGGGGTTTTTATTTTGATAGAAAAAGTCTTTTCCCAACAATAGCTGCACTATTCTGCGTTGCTCCACCCATATTTCTTGGGTTAAAGTACTGAATTTACCATCAAGCTCATAACTTGGAAACGGCGCATCAACTTGTGTAAGATAACAAGTTGAAAATGAATCATCGAGTTCAGCCATGGTATTAAGAGAAACAGGAACCATTACATTTGCATCTGCTGCATGAAACTTATACCATACATTTCTATATCCGATAATCCTCAATTTGCTCAAATCCTTTTCCTCTCCCCATATTCTAATAGCTTCAGCAATAGCCTGCAACACCTTATAATGAGTATCGGGACCGCTACCTTCAGGATCAAAAGCCAATGATATTATATCCGGTTGTATTTTTCTCAACTGTTCCAATATAGGAAGTACATCCCTGTTTCTTTCAGGAACTTCGGTAAATATATCTCCTTTGTAAAAACCAAGTCTCAAATGATGTATATTTTTTGTCTTAACTCCATAATGCGCCCATACAAGTTCTTCTTCAAATTCCCTAATCATTCCTTTTAATTTTTGAATTTCAGGTGAATTCTTCTCTCCATCATAACTATTTTTCAGCTCGGCAATTATATCATTTATTTTACTTACCAATTGCGCTATAGAATTAACACTGTATATATCAACTATCGCCCTGACCAATCTATGAGCCACTGCTCTGTTTTGCCCATTTAAATCATTAGCTGCTACTTTATTCAAATAATGATTTACATCCTTATCGTATTTTAGTTTATAGCCGGATATAAAGAAATCAGGAAAATAAATCATATGTATTTTACCTTGATTAATAAATACAAGTGTTTTTTCCAAATGTTTTATTACGAATTGATTGGTAACCGCTGTAAACCCGGATGTCATAACAGTAAAATCAAATTTATTTTCCGGATGTCTTATATCATGGACAATCTTTGGCAATATTGCCAATTGGATATCATCATGATGAGGACCGGTATGATAAAAAGCTTTCTTTTTCTCAACCATCATACCTTTTTCAATTTTGGATTTTACGGAATCTATTACTTCCTTTACTTTATTAACACCAACATCAGGAATCAATGAAGTATATTCATCATTTTTTAAATCTTCATCAGTAATATGATGTCCGTATTTATCCAATTTCACTATCAAATCAATAATAGAGCGTTCTGTTTTTTCCTGAGTCCATTTTCCATTATTATAATAATAATCACTGGAATCCTTCAACCCGATTGCAGCTCCCTGAGTAATATAGAATCTGGCATTTTTTTGTTTCTGTAAACAGGTAGCAGGAAATAAAACATCAGGATCTTTCTCCAAAGCATTTTTCACTACATTTGCTTTGGCTTCCCCCGCAGCAAAAATAATTGCAACCGAATCCGGATTATATGTAATTGTTTGTAATCCAATCGTAATCACAAGCCTGTTTTTTGCTACCTGAATGCCTCCCAAATCCGAAGCGGCAACCGCTTGAGTGGGAAAATTCGTTGCAGTCAGTCTCGTAGTGGAATTATGATCCGATCCTTTAACATTGAATGCAATATGTCCATCAGGGCCTATACCACCAAGAAAAAAGCCAATACCTCCTAAATCCCTTATTTTATTCTCATATTCATTGCACCATTGATCTATCATAAAAATAGATTCTTCTTGCTGTTTTTCCAATTCACAACAAGGTTCCCTGTATCTTAGAGAAAGATCTATTTTAGATTCCGGAAAAATCTCAGTATATTTTTTACCTCCGAATAACGGTATTTCATCACTGTTAATAAGTAATGCTTTATTTCTATCCAAACCGAAACCATCCAGATAAAATTTATTGACATAATAATAAAAACTATTATGTTGCTCAGGATTTATAGGATAAAATTCATCTATTTGAACAAAGTGCAATCCTCTCAAATCAGGTTTTTTATCTATAAAAAGACCGTTTTCCTTTCTGATTTTCTCAGTATTTTTATCTTTCCAGTTTTCCAATAGATATTGGGTCCATTTAATAAAATGTTCCGGAGTTTTTCCTGTTGGCAAACTTATAACTCCATCAGGATTTGAACTTGCCCATTCCAAAAATCTAAGTGATGTTAACAATCCCAATTTAGGGAAATTCTCCACACGGATATAAGGAGTTTTGGTAGAAATATTTTTATTTTTCTGAAGATTATAAAAATAATTTTCTACAGTTGAATTAAATTTCATCTGTTTAAAATTTTTATTTAAAAAATATAATAAAAATTTGTAATACATTCAGGAACTCTCATGATTTTTTTTAATCATTTTTCTTTATAATTTATGATTAATAAAATTCATGTTCGTTTCATCTGTTTAAAATTTTTATTTAAAAAATATAATAAAAATTTGTAATACATTCAGGAACTCTCATGATTTTTTTTAATCATTTTTCTTTATAATTTATGATTAATAAAATTGTAACTACAACTACTTGCGCTACTATTCCAAAATATTTTGATAAGCTTCCAATATTTTATTATCAAAATTAAAAATAAAATGTTTTTTAGCTTCATTTTCACTTTCAGATAATCTAACAAATACTTTTGCCGATTGTTCATATTTATTATCCCGCTGGCTATCTAAAATCAAGAGATATGAAATAATAATATTTCCGGCCATCTCCACTAATCGCCTTGCATGAAAATCCAAAATTTCCGTATCGTTAAAATCCTCAACATATTGTAGTGCTTTTTCATAATCTTCAGTCAATTTCTCCAATTTATTTCTTAAAACGGAGTATTCATCATCGACCATTTGATTGAATTCTTTCATTCTTTGCGAAAAGACTTTAGTTGTAACACCTCTGATTGCAGCAACAACCTGCAATTGTGAGGTTCCTTCATAAATAGAGGTTATTCTGGCATCCCGGTATATTCTTTCAATTGGAAAATCCGTAGTAAAACCGGTACCTCCGTGAATTTGTAAAGAATCATAGGAGATACTATTTGCATATTCGCTACCGAAAAGTTTTATAAGCGGAGTAAAAACATTTGCCAGTTTTGAATATTTCTTCATATCCATTCTTTCTTCTTTTGTCAAACTCCTTTCTCTTTTGATATCATCATACGCTTTTGTAATATCCACATATCTCGTGGTTTCATACAACAATGTCCTTATTCCATCTAAACGGGCTTTCATATTGGTAATCATTTCATAAACAGCAGGAAATTTTATTATGCGATTTCCAAACTGCTCCCTTTCATTAGCATACTTAACCGCTTCCCTAAAAGCTGCGTCTGCAATACCAACTGATTGTGCCCCAATCCCGAGTCTGGCACTATTCATCAGAGCCATAACATATTTTATCAATCCGTATTTCCTCTGTCCCAGCAATTCTGCAGGTGCATCTTTAAAAACCAATTCGGTGGTCGGTGAACCTTTAATTCCCAATTTGTGCTCAAGATGTCTTACTGTAACCGCTTCACTTGATTTGTCGTAAATAAACAAAGATAATCCTCGTGCATCTGTAGTTCCCTCTTCTGATCTAGCCAATACCAAAGCTATATCCGCATCACCGTTTGTTATAAATCTTTTTACACCATTCAGTTTCCATACTCCCGCTTCCTCATCAAAATGAGCTTTTAGTTGAACAGCCTGTAAATCAGAACCTGCATCA
>JALSPW010000059.1 GCA_026985735.1 Saprospiraceae bacterium | reverse complement strand
ATAGCATCATCTGCAGTAGCAGCTCATGAATGCGGTCATGCCGTTCAACATGCTAAAAAGTATCCATTTTTAAAATTAAGGTCAAATCTGGTACCTGCTGTTAAATTTGCTTCAATTGCCCAACAGTATCTTTTATTTATAGCTTTTATAACTTTGAAATCCATGCCTCAAATAATGATGATAACTGTTATAGCATTTGGTATAACAACTTTGTTTAGTTTTATTACATTACCTGTAGAATTTGATGCCAGTAAAAGAGCTTTGGTATGGTTGAAAGCTACAGGGATAACTGAAGGTAAAGAATATAAAGGTGCAAAAGATGCATTAAAATGGGCTGCAATGACCTATGTGGTAGCAGCATTATCGGCATTGGTGATGTTTTTATATCTTTTAACGAGATTAAACAGAAATTAATTAGTGTCTGTCTATAAAGAGCTTATTTTTTTTAAAATTTATAACTTTATAGACAAAAACTATTTGATTTTTTTATTAACTTTGGGTTTTGATTTTGATATATCTACTCAGATTAAAAGCATTTAGAAAGAAAAATTATATTTTTAATTATAAATGTTTTATTTGAGTTTTTGCGATTTAATAAAAATTAATTCTTATGGAAAAATTTCTGAAAGATTATATAGAGGAAGGCAAAGATTTAATGCAAAAAGCAATTGATCATTTGCAAAATGAATTATCACATATCAGAGCAGGTAAAGCATCTCCTGAAATGTTGTCCGATATAAAAGTTGATGCTTATGGAACTCCTACCGCATTGCAACATGTCGCCAACATATCTCTTGTTGATAGCAGGACTATTGCGATTCAACCCTGGGATAAATCTCAACTCAAGGCTATTGAGCATGCGATTTTTGCTTCAAATTTAGGTATAACACCAATGAATGACGGAGAATTTGTTAGATTGACAGTACCACCTTTAACCGAAGAAAGGAGAGTTCAATTGGTAAAACAAACCAAACAATTTGGTGAAGATGCCAGAATAAGTTTGAGAAATACCAGGCACAAGCTTATTGAATTTATCAAAAAAGAAGTAAAAGAAGGTTATCCTGAAGATTCAGGCAAAAGAAGAGAGAAAGAAGTTGATGATATGCTTCATGAATTTGAAGAGAAAATCAAGAATTTGCTTGAAATAAAAGAAAAAGAAATTATGACAGTTTAACTCGCTTAGTGATTAAAATTCATTTTTGGAATAATATTTGTTCATATTTATAGATTATATTATTAATAAACTACTCAAAGGGGGAAATTTTTTATTCAAAATAATTCTTTTCTGAGGGTTTAAGTATTATAATATGAATCAAAAATAATCACTAATAATAATCTATACATGGATTTAACAAATGATATTATATCATTTCTTTTTAGTTACAGAAAATTGAATTTACCGGGTTTAGGCTTGCTTGTATTGATCAAAACACCTGCAAAAAGAAATGTTGCTAAAAATAAAATCCTGGGTCCCGATTTTTATTTAGAATTTCATGATAATCAATATGATGAAAGGATTTTTTCGGATTTTGTAAATTATTTATCATCAAAACATAAAATTTCTTTTAAAAAAGCGGAAAACATATTCAGGAAATATTCTCTGGAATTATTAAATAATATCGCTAATTTTGGATCTGCCGCCATTGATAATCTTGGAGCATTTTCCAGAAAAAAAAATAAACTTCATTTTGAATTATCTCCGGTTCTTGCTGAAATAATCAAAGAATCGTATCCTGATTATTCGTTACCTTATATAAAAAGAAAAGAAAAAAAGAATATTCCTCCACCTGTTGTAAAACCGTATAATACCGGTAAAAATACGTCTTCTACCAATTGGATTTTCCCTTTTTTCATTCTTACTATCAGCAGTATTGTAATTGCATGTATGATATATTGTTTTTCAAATTTAATGAGGGAAAAAACAGATAAGCACTTAGTAGCAGATAGTATAAAATCAAGTACCAACAAAATAATGCCTCCTGATTCTTCTGAAGAATTTATTTTTGGTAATGAAAATTCCGTTACTGATACTCAACAATCCGGTAAAATTTCAAATACGGGGCTAATCAATCAGGATTCCGTTAAGCTAAATCAAAAAACGGATACAATTCCGGTTAAAATCACATTGGAGAAATTGATAAAAATGGCTCCTGAATTAAGATCCGAATACGAAAAAACATGTATTATAATAACCGGTTCATTTATAAAAAAATACAATGCCCGCAGAATGATAAAAAGGCTGCAAAAAGCCGGATTCTCACCATACAGTGAAAGATATGGTAAATTTCACAGAACCGGAGTGGTTTTCGATTGCAATAAAAAACCTTTAAGAGTATTTTTAAAAGAATTGAGACAATCAATAGATAAAGATTCATGGGTTTTAAAATGGAAATAAAATATATTTAAGAAATTTTCGTAATATTTTTATGATTAAAGATATAGTAAAAGGAATAAATGATTACTTCAGGGCTTTTTCTTTAATGAGTAAATTAAAATTGTGGAAATATATTGTTTTAACAGGAATTTTAAGTTTGGTTTTTGGTGGTCTCCTTATCTTTTTTTCAATTGCCCTAATCAATATTTTTTCTTCATCGATTACTGATATATACCCATTTGATTTTGGAAAAGAATATATAATAAGTTTCGCTAAATTCATAAGCGGAATAAGCACCGTCATCCTTGCATTGATGCTTTATAAATATATTGTTTTTATTATTTTCGTTCCCTTTTTAGGGCCTATTTCGGAAAAAATAGAAGAACATTTAACAGGAGAAAAAGCCGGTTATTCCATTTTTAATATTACAAGATTGATTAAAGATGTATTAAGGGGATTAGGAATTTCCATCAGATTAGTATATAAGGAACTGCTTTG
Source organism: Saprospiraceae bacterium (assembly GCA_026985735.1). Lineage (GTDB taxonomy): Bacteria > Bacteroidota > Bacteroidia > Chitinophagales > Saprospiraceae > JADJGA01. The sequence continues at coordinate 13,700 of JALSPW010000059.1, read as the reverse complement.
GATAATAATACTTTTTATTCTTAGCTTTATCCCTTTATTAAGTCCGTTTATTCCCCTTGTAGCATTTATAATAGAAGCATTTTACGGTGGTTACGGGAATTTTGATTGGGCATTGGAAAGATATTACAATGTAAGAGAAAGGGTTAATTTCATTCGCTACAACAAAGGTCTTACATTAGGCAACGGAATACCTTTCACATTGATGTTAAGTATTCCTGTTATCGGATTTTTTCTGGCTCCTGCTTTAAGTGTGGCAGCAGCGACTATTTCCGTTGTAGAGAGAATAAACAATCAAAAGTAAATCTACCGTAATATTATATTATGAACCCACTTTATTTTTAATCAAAAAGCAATTTATTAATAAATTCTTTATAATCGGACACTGAGCTTTTTATTACTTTAAATGCCGTTTTTTTATCATAAGTATCTGTAATTTCACATCTTTCTTCAATATGTCCAGGCATATCTTTATAGGTTAGGAAATAGTGTTTCAACCGTTCAAGAACCGGATGCGGAACATCAGATATATCATCATAATCTCCGTAAACAGCATCATTTTTAAGTACTGCAATTATCTTGTCGTCAGCTTCATTTCCGTCTATCATCCTGAAACCTCCGATAGGTTTAGCCTGCAACAAAATATCTCCATGAGTAATTTCCTTTTCTGTTAATATACATATATCCAAAGGATCACTATCTCCAACGATATCTTTACGGTTAAGAGCTTCCCGGCTAATCTCAGCCAAAGAATCTCCGCAATATGTTTTGGGAATAAAACCATAAAGAGCAGGGAGAATGCTTGAAAATTTCTGAGGTCTGTCAATTGTCAAATATCCTGTCTCTTTATCAACCTCATATTTGACAGTATCCGTAGGTACCATCTCAATAAATACCGTTATCACATCAGGAGCTTCCTTTCCAATCTCCACACCATGCCATGGATGCGATTTATATCTTAATCCTAATAATTTTCCAATAGGGTCCAATTGTTTTTTCATAATTAATTATTTAAATATTAGAAATTCCAATAATTTCTTAATTTAACAATAAGATGATTACAATAGTTTTCATAATCCTGAAAAATCTTCACATCGGATTCCGTCAAAGTTTCACTATGAATTTTCTCCTCATTATTGATACCTGCAATAAAATTTTCCACACTTTTTACCAAAATTTCGGGATTATACCCACCTTCCAAAACAGCAAATATATTTTTAAAATTGTTTTTCAATATTTTCCCGATCTTATAGTAACTATCCAATGAGACATTTAATTGCAATAACATATCACTCTTATGAGTATCAAAACCGGCTGAAACAGCTATAACATCAGGCTCAAACTTCTTCACCACAGGTAAAAAAGTTTCAAAAGCATCCATAAATACATCATCCCCACTATTTGGAGGTAATGGAATATTTATATTAAAACCTTCGCCTGGACCCCGTCCTGTATCCTCCCAGTATCCTGTTCCGGGAAAAGCCGGAAATTGATGTAAAGACATATACAATACTTTGTCAGTGTCATAAAAAATTTTGGAAGTGCCGTCGCCAAAATGTCCGTCTATATCGATAATCGCTACTTTTTTCCCTTCATTTACCAGATTCTGTACAGCAATCGCTATATTATTAAAAAGACAAAAACCACTGGCTCTTCCGGGGAAAGAATGATGTCCCGGAGGTCTTATCAAAGCAAAATCTCCGGAATAGGAAGCCATAATGCTTGCACCAACAGCATGTATGGCAGCTTCATAGGAATTTTTATTACAAAACGTATCGGCGTCCAAAGGGATATTAAGATTGCATTTCTCCTGAATATCTGCTATATACTGACCATTATGAACCAATGATAAATAAGGTGTGCCATCAATAATTTTGCTTTGTTCTATATTATTAAAAGCAGTTAATCTATTTTTATTTTCAGGATGATTTCCTGTTTCATGTTCTAAGAAAATATCATTGTATATTATCTTCATGATTATAAATTTTACAGATTATTTTTCTATAAATTCCGGTTTTATTTTATAACCTTTTTGTTTCAACAATCTTAATATGCCCTTTTCCCCATATAAATGTCCTGCTCCAATGGCAGCGAATACTTTTTTATTTTTTGCATATTTATCAATAGTGTCTACTATTCGAATATTCCGGTCATAAACCAATATTTTTTTAAATTTACCAAGTGATTTTAATGCTTTCTTATGAAGTTCTTTAATGTTTTGATCCCTATAATACTCAATAATTTTTTTTATCTTTTTTCTGAATTTTGCGGGATTTCTACCGATAGATATTAAAGACTTCATTTGCTGCCCTACAGACAATTTCCTCATAATCTCAATTTGTCCGTCTGTCGATTCCGCTCCAAGCATTTCTTTACCCGATTCTTTAGCATAATTCCATAAAACGATATCCATAGGAAATTCATAATCCTCATCGAATATCATTTCCGTCAAGATATTTTCAATGACCATCGGTTTAAAATATCCTATCATATCAAGGTCAAGCTTAAAAGACTTAAAAATTTGCTTGCGGAGTTTAATATATTTTTTTTCAGGAATTAAATCTCTAATATGTTTACCATCAGGAATGTGTAACATGTTCATTATTTCCGGATTACCCGCATCATCGAGTTTGTATTCAGCAATAAACACATCACATTTTTCAATCAAAGCCTTCAATTCATCCAGCAGGAAATAAACCTTATCATCCCTTAAATGCACAGTGCCGTAAATATAAGATTCAACAAGCGTGCTGCGGTTTATGATTTTCCATAGAAGTGTATTTTTTTTTGATTTTTTATTTTTAGACATTAATACTGTTCTTTTTCATTAGGAAAATCACTTGCTCTGACATCACTGATATATCTTTTGACTGCATCATTGATTTCCGACGAAAGATCCATATATCTTCTTAAAAATCTCGGATGAAAATCTTTTGTGATTCCAAGCATATCATGTACAACCAGCACTTGTCCGTCAGTATAATGTCCTGCACCAATGCCAATAGTAGGAATTGAAAGGGATTCCGAAACATCTTTTGCCAATTGGGCTGGAATTTTTTCCAAAACCAAAGCAAAACATCCTAATTCCTGAAGTAACAATGCATCTTCCCTCAGTCTTTTAGCTTCATCTTCCTCTTTTGCCCTTACCGAATATGTACCGAATTTATAAATGGATTGTGGTGTTAAACCTAAATGAGCCATTACGGGAATACCGGCTGAAAGAATCCTTTCTACCGAATCCTTTATTTCCCTACCACCTTCCATTTTTACCGAATGTGCTCCGGATTCTTTCATTATCCTGACAGCTGATTCCAGAGCGGTTTTTGAATCCCCCTGATAAGACCCAAAAGGTAAATCCACTACAATTAAAGCTCTTTCCACCCCCCTGACAACAGATTGAGCGTGATAAATCATTTGATCCAGAGTAATAGGTAATGTGGTATCGTGTCCTGCCATAACATTGGAAGCGGAATCCCCTACCAACAATACATCGATACCGGCTTCATCAAGAATTCTGGCCATAGAATAATCATACGCTGTCAGCATTGCTATCTTCTCATTATGTTCTTTCATCGATTTCAGAACATGGGTTGTTATCTTTCTTGCTTTTCCGTAAACAGACATTATTTCTTAATTTATATTTTAAATCTATCCGGGCGAAAATATATAGCTAAAAAAAAAATTGCCCGTTAATATTAAGGTATAGATTATTCAGTTATATTTCAAAATATTTAAAACTCTCATCGGGATTGATATTTTGTAAACTGTAGTATATAAGTTTTATTACATTATCTATATCATCTTTGTGAGCCATTTCAACTGTCGTATGCATATATCGTAATGGTAAAGAAATCAAAGCAGAAGGCACTCCACCGTTGGAATAAGCAAAAGCATCGGTATCGGTTCCGGTACTTCTTGATGATGCTGATCTTTGATAAGGAATTTTATTTTTTTCTGCAGTATCCAATATCAATTTCAATAACTTATTGTGAACAGAAGGAGCAAATGTCAATTCAGGACCTTTTCCACATTCTATTTCGCCATAAGTCTTATTTTCTATCATAGGCGTACTTGTGTCATGACTTACATCCGTAATAATCGCTGCATTCGGTTTAATCGTATTCGTAATCATTTGCGCTCCTCTTAAACCGACTTCTTCTTGCACTGCATTGACAATATACAATCCAAATGGCAATTTGATTTTGTTTTCATTCAACATCCTGGCAACTTCAGCAATACAAAATCCCCCCATCCTATTATCCAAAGCCCGTCCAACAAAATATTTCCCGTTCAGTTTTTCCAATTCATCGATAAAAGTAATGGTATTTCCAATATTAATCCCCATTTCCAAAACTTCATCTTTTGAAGTAGCACCGACATCGATAAAAATATTCTCAACAGAGGGTGTTTTTTCATTTTTTGATTTTCGTGTATGAATTGCAGGCCATCCGAAAATACCTTTCACCACACCATTATTATCAGTATGTATATTAACCCTCTTGGAAGGGGCAATTAAATGATCAGAGCCTCCGTTGCGTATAACATAAATAAGACCTTTTTCCGAAATAAAATTGACTCTCCAGCCTATTTCATCGGCATGCGCTTCAATTACCACTTTAAAATCAGCATCAGGATTGATAATAGCATATACAGTACCATAATTATCACTATCCCATTTATCAACATAAGGTTTTATATAATCCAGCCAAATTTTTTGTCCTGCAGTCTCATGTCCTGTCGGCGATGCATTATTCAAATATTCAAATAAAAATTTCTCTGATTTTTTATTCATATTTTAAATTTTTTAAACCAATTCTCCGGATCTGTTTTCCATTCTTTTATTATTTCAAATTCACCGGAACTAATATATTTTTGTTTTTCTGCCTCTTCAATCAAAACATCAAAATTACTAATGCTATAAAAATCACAATCAGCATTCTTAAAATTGATTTCTGACTTTTTTAAATTATAGTTAAAAATCGCTAAAACGGATAGAACCGTATTCCCGTTCTCCCTGATCGCTTGCACAGCCTGCAAACTACTACCACCTGTTGATATTAAATCTTCAATAACAAGAACGTTTTTATCGGGATTTAATTCTCCTTCAATTTTATTTTGTCTGCCATGAGATTTGGCATTTGAACGAATATATACAAATGGCAATTTCAACCTGTCTGCAAGTATTGCACCCCATGGTATTCCCGCCGTAGCCACTCCTGCTATATAATCTATATTTTGAAACTTTTCACTTAATTCCATAAATCCTTCAATTATACTTTCTCTTATATCAGGATATGATAAAGCTAATCTATTATCACAATAAACAGGCGAATGAATACCCGATGCCCATACAAAAAGATTTTGTGCATTGATTTTAATTGCTTTAATTTGCAATAAATTTGAAGCTATTTTTTTTGAAATTTCCATATTGTAATAATAACTAAGGCAAATGTACAAAATTTATATTAATGAAAAACCTTTAATTCTAATTTCTGACGATAAAGTTAAAGATTTTAAAAATAAAGATAATATTTTACTGGCAAAATATCCGGGCAAATCTAAATTTTTATTCAATTACATTGATATGTTGGAGAAAGGGACTAAATTTGAAGAGGTTGTTTTATATGATACTTATGATAAAAAAATTTATAATGATCTAAAAAAAATTGCACCTCCTGTAAAAGCAGCGGGAGGCGTTGTTTTTAATGACCAAAAAGAACTTTTGGTTATTTTCAGAAAAGGCTATTGGGATCTACCGAAAGGTCACATTCATAAAAATGAGAAAAAAAAGGATGCAGGAATAAGGGAAGTAATGGAAGAAACCGGAATAAATAATATTGAAATAGGGGAAAAAGCAGGAAAAACTTACCATATTTATAAGAATAAAACCAGGCATTTAAAAATATCTTACTGGTATTTTATGAAGGGCAGTCAGAAAGAATTAATACCTCAAATCGAAGAAGATATTCTTGAAGCAAAATGGGTGGTTATTAAAGATTTTTTATCAAATTATAAGATCTATGCCAGTATCAAGGAATTATTGAATAGTATACTTGCAAAATAAAACAAGGCGGTTTTCAATAAGAAAACCGCCTGTATTTTTTATTAATCGTTACATAGTTAAGAATATTAAATATTCGGATCCTGGGGTGTATTCGCATTTCTGGCTCTTTCAGAAGCAGGATACGGATAGAAATTTCTATTTCTCTCAGTAGTATAATTTATTTCCGCAGGAGGATCAGGTCTGTTAAATCTTCTACTATCTTCCAAGGACATTCCCGAAAGATATGTTTCCATTCTTCTGTTTTTATATATTTCATTCAACAATGCGGTTTTATCACCATTTGCTGTATAAGTATCATCAAAACCGGCTGCCAAGCCATATCCCAATACATCATCTGAAGTTTTTTTGTTTCGCACCCTGTTCAGAGCATTTTCAGCTTCTGTTAGTTTATCCATTCTTGCATAAGCCTCTGCTTCAATGAGATCCATTTCACTAGGATTGTAAAAAGGAATAGGAGCATTGTCTGTTAGGAAAAACGGACATACCAACTGTTCGATAGGCAGACCTACTAAACTTGTAGTATCAATAGAATTAAAATAAAATGCAAGCCTATTATCATTAGGATCAATATTTAATTCTGCCGGCAATCCGAAATTATCTCTAGGTGCCAATTCCACCAAGTTTTCTATAAACATAACATAAACAGGATTTTTATTTTCAGAATCATAATTGAAAAAATATGCCTTGGTTTTATCTACACTATTTGCAGCATTTATGGCATCCTGATAATTTCCTGCGAATAATTCATATCTCGCCAAATATGCATTCAATTTATTTAACAATTCTTCTTGCGGCATAAATTCGGAAGCAAATTCATCTGAAACACCTGATTTTTCAACTCTGGAAACCGAAGCTTTAAGAATCGAAATCGCTTCATCATAAGCCTCCATTCGTGGAGAAAAAACCGCATTTCCATCTCTTGAATTCAGGATAGCTACTTGCTCCCAGTCTTGAGCTAAAATACCTAAACACATAGCTCTGTACAAATTAGCCAATCCGAACAAACCTGCTTTTACATCTTCACTAAGTTCGGCAGCTTCCAAATTGGCTATAATATCTTCAGCCATTCCTTTTACTCTATGAGTTCTGCTGAAAGTTCTTGAAACCCTTTCATTATCTCCGGATAGCTCGGCACCACCGTCTTCAAGACCTTCAAGACTTGAGTATGTAGTTACTGCTGAAGCTTCTCTTGTGGTAACAGCTACGGTATTTATTGCAGAACCCAAAGCAGAAGTTGCATAAAGATTTTGCATTCCAACTGCCAATCCGAATAAACCGTCTTTGGTTTTCAAAACCTGTTCTTCGGTAGCGGCATTAGGGTTTACCAAATCCAGATTGCAAGCTGTATAAGACACAATCAAGATTGATAAAAACAATAATTTAAATATATTTTTCATATTATTAAAATTTTATTTTTTAAATATTATTATTAAAATGTTGCATTTAAACCTATTTTAAATGTTCTCGGTATCGGTACTTCATTAAAATCAAAACCACGTACTCCATTAGATTGGCCGGCAGTTGAAGTCTCCGGATCCCATCCGAGATAATTATCAAATGAGATTAAATTTCTTCCAGAAACATAAACATTCAATGCACTTATACCCATGGTTCCCGGATTGAATTTATATCCAAAATACAATTCCCTTAGCTTAATAAACGACCCATCTTCGATATATCTTTCCCAGATATTATAAGCTGCTTTATTGTACCCTTTAGGCAAAACACCCCTTAATTCATCTTCATCATAATGTCCTCCTGCAAATGCCGGATGAGTATTTACTCTGTCGGTAAAATTGAAGACATCAAATCCATATACCTGATCAAATTGCAATCTGAATGTAAAATTTTTATATTCCAACTCATTTATTAAAGAAGCTACAAAATCCGGATTTGGATCTGCTATTACTTTACGAAGTTTAGTACCGCTTTCATTTACCGCTCTTTTTGGTAAACCATTATCATCCAACCAAATGGAACCATCTTCATTTCTTTCATAATAATAACCGTAATGAACCCCCAAAGGTTGACCGTTAATAGCTCTAACAATACCGAATGTATTATTCAAAGTAACTTGATCACCGGGAATATCATTAACAACATTTTTATTTTTACTAAATGTTCCGGAAACTAACCATGATAAATCTTTTGTTTTAACAGGAAGACCTTTTAATGACAATTCAATACCTTTATTATTCATAGTTCCAATATTTTCATATCGTGAACCAAATCCTGTTGAAGGCGCCAATTCAATCTGAAGTAATAAATCCGAAACATCAACATTATAATATGAAAATTCTCCACCGAATCTATTATTAAACATAGAGAAATCCACACCGATTTCGGTTTCTTTCTGGCGTTCGGGTTTTACATTCTCATTTCCCATGGCGCTTGAAGGAACAAAACCAAGAGCACCGAGATAATTAACATCTCCGTAATTTGAGAATCTCTCATAATCACTTAGTGCTGACATATTTCCCGATTCTCCATAAGATGCTCTGAGTTTAAAAATATTAAACATACTCAAATTATCTTTCCAGAAGTCATTATCCGAAATAAGATATGAAACACTTGCTTTAGGATAAAACTGGGTTCTCGCATTGATACCAAATGGTGATGCCTGATCCCATCTCACGGATCCTGTCACGAACAATTTATCCCATAAACCAAAAGTTTGTTGGAAATAAAGACCTTGAATTGATCTTTCTCCCGTTGCATCGGTTTTTCCTGTGATATCACCGCTCACAGTTTCTACAAAAGGTGAAATTTTTTCAGATGTCAATATGGCAACATGTCTTTTATCCTTTTGAGCTGACATACCCAAAGCACTTGTAGATTTTAAGAAGTCTCCAAAATCCGTTGTATAATTGATATTCAAATCTGCATTAAGTCTTTGAAAATTTTTCAATGCTGCCCTTGCGTAACCGTTTGCCGCCCCGTTTGAACCAAGTGGAATATAAGCCGTTGCATCCTGATTGTACCAGTCAGAACCTATATTGAAATTAATATTCAATCCGTCTATTAATGCAAAATTAAATTTGATATTACTCAACATTCTGTTGGTATTTTGGAAAAATTTAAAATTATTTATCGCTTCCAAAGGATTTGGTACCCAACCTGCAGGGCTTAAATAATTTCCGTTTTCATCAGGCTCGGGATTATATGTATTGTTATTAAAATTCATACCTGTCAAGGCACCATAGAATTTATTGATACCTCCATTCGGTACATTTCTGGATTTACTATTTATATAATTTAATCCAATCGAAACCGAGAGCCATTTACTTAAAATCTGATCAAGATTCAGTCTGGCCGAATACCTGTTGAAATTTGTATTATCCATTATCCCCTCATTATAATATGAAGCCAAAGATGCATAATATTTTGTGTTTTTAGCACCACCGCTAATTGACAAAGCATTTTCATTGCCATAACCGGGACTAAACACATAATCTTGCATTTTATATCTTTCAACATCTTTCTGTGTAAGGTCGTGGATATCGGAATTTGCCCAAACTTTAGGATACATATTCTCATGTATTTCTTTTCTCAAGGTATTCATATTTGCGCTTGTAGAAAAAGATATTTTAGGTTTACCCATCGTACCTTTTTTAGTGAAAATCTGAACTATACCATTACTGGCCTGAGATCCGTAAATTGCAGCTGCAGCGGCTCCCTTTAATATCTCTATATGATCGATATCATTTGGATTTATATCCGCAAGTCTATTCTGGGAAAAACCTCCCAAATCCAATAAAGCATCTGAGGAATTATCAATAATTACCCCATCCACAATGTATAAAGGATCCGATTGTCCCACAATAGTACTATAACCCCTTAAAGTTACCGAAACACCACCATCAGGGTTTCCTGAATTTTGATTGATAACCGCACCGGATATCTTTCCTGATAAAGCTCTGTCTATTGATAAAGCTCCTGCTTGCTCTATCTCCCTGCTATTAACTGTTGAAATAGCATTACCATATTGTTTTTTAACAGTAGCTGCAGATGCTCCCGTTATTACAACTTCATCCAGACCGATATAATCCTCATTGAGTACAACATCCAAAGTAGTGTTTCCCCCGGGTATTATTGCAACTTTTTTTGTTACAATAGAATAGCCAACATAAGAAAAAACAATATTTACACTTGGTTTGTCTGTAGTAATATTCAATTTGTAATTTCCATCTAAATCGGTAATAGTTCCTATTGAAGTATTTTCCAATTTAACGGATGCCCCAATCAAAGCACTACCGTCACTACCGGTTACTTTCCCTGTTACTGTAAATGATTGAGCGGAAACAAAACCGCTAAAAATCATTAAAACACTAAAGAGAAAAAACCTGAAATCAAAGTTAATTTTTTTCATTTTTAGTTTCATCGTAAAGTTTTTAATTAATGAATAATTCAGTAAAATTACAATCATTTTTCAGATTAACAAATTTTAACAGTGTTAACTTAATTAACTTTTGGGATTTATCCGATATCTTGATGAAATTTAAATTTTAGTGACTTTATGGAAAGACACTAAAATTTATAACAACTGTGCTACAAAAACTATTCAAATATAGAATAGCTAAAATTAATATTGAAAAAAATAATAGTAAAATCATATTTGCCGGGAATATCCGGCACTAAAGTAAATCTATTCCTAAAAAAATTATCCACTTCTTTATTATCCGAAATGATAAGATTTCCAAATCCTAATCCTGCTCCTGTTTCCAATTTTATCTTTTCGGAAAATTGAGAAACTATAGCAAGCGAGCCACCGATTCCGAAAACTTTTTTACTTCTCATGACAGGAATATATTCATAATATCTTTCTCTGTGGAATACCCTTATAGCTCTATTTTCAGTAAAATTCCTAATAAGACAAAAGCCACCAATCTGAAATCCAAAATCATCAGCAGTATAAAATAACGCTTCTATTGAAGGCCTTAATCTGTACCCATAAGAATTTTTAGCAAAAGCTGATCTGAAAATATATCCAATTTCCGATGACAATCTAACCCTGGAGTTCAAACCGAAATCAACTGACATTTGGAATGCCTCAATAGAGTTCAATAACGAACTGGGACTGACACCTATTGATAACTTATCATATCCGAATTTCTTGTATTCCAAAGTATCCTGGCCATACAATCCAATGGATGAAATGAAGAATATCAAAAAAAGAATTCTCAATTTCATATATCAATACTATTTAAATATTTGATATTTTGAATATCGGAATAATCATATTCTCTGATTTCAGTTGGGCAAACTATCATCAACAAGCCATCTTTTGCAATAACATCATAAGATTCAAATTGCTCCAGCTGATAAACCTTTTCGGGTTTTTCTATATTTGAAATATCTAAGACTACCAAACCTGTTTTTTCCAAACAAACAAATAAATATTGTCCGTCTATTGCCAAGCCTTTTGGAATGTCAAGATTCAATGATGTCACAAATACAGGATTTTCAATGTCTGAAATATCATAGATTCGTAATTCATTGACAGGGATACTTCGAAAACAAGACCTATTTGGGTTTGTTATCGTACTCAAGGTAACAAATGCATAATTTCCCGAAACTATTACGGGATCACAGGATGTTATACCCGCTGAATTAAAATAACTTGTTTCGCTTTTCCTTTCGGGTACACCGTTTTCCTTTATAATAAAAATATGCAAAGCACTTTCCGACCCGATAAAAAGCACACCGTTACTATGATAAATATTCTCTATCCTAAAACCTACATCTTGTTTTTTGAGCTCGATAGGATTCTCCTTATCGGTTATATCAAAAGTAGCCAATTCACTGTCGTTTATAGCATATAAATAATTACCAACAGTCAATAATTTTGCATACGAACCGTTCAAAGATGACTGATCGCTTTCTTGATTAGGCAAAGAACAAGAAAATACAAAAGCTATCGTGAAGAGTAAAGCGAATTTTTTTTTCATTTTTTAATGTTTTAATTAAATAAATATAAGATACCAAAATATCAAAATAACCTGAACTAATCTAATAAGCTTCACACAAAGGATTCTCAATCTTTTTCATCTCCCATCCTATCATTATTCCTTTACTTTTATCAACACATTCAAAATAGCCAACATAGCTATTTTCCGGTCTCGGATGTAAAACAGGTACATTGATATATAAATTCTCAATGTAATTAACTACTTTTATTTTATTTATATCTGAAATATCAATTACAAGAAGATGAATACTATTATCAGCATAAAGTATATTCCCGTCAATTGTAAATTCCAAATTTCCGGGGATACTAAAAAATCTTATATTTTTCGGATTTGAAGGGTCGGAATTATCAATAACATGTATCCCTTTTTCTTTTTCATTAATAAAAATATAACTGCCTACACTGACTATTTTACCCAGATTTTCATAAGGCTGAGGAGCTATACTTTTTACCTTTGAAAAATCAGTGGCTGATATGTATACTGGTGCCATACCTTCCACAATCAATTTTTCTTTATCACAGGAAACAAAAAAAATCGCTGAAAGAATTATTATATTGATTACAGCTTTAATATTCATAAATGATACCATCGTTTTCTTTAATGACGACAAATTAAGAAAAAAGGTTTGAATTTTTATAATTTTTTTAAAATTTTAACGGATATTCAAGCAAATATTACAAAAAGAGCACCAATTTGTCGCCGGATTTTAAAAATCAAATTTTAGAATTAATTTAAATTATACTTTTATATTTTATATTTTTCAATTTACTTGGATTCATATTTAATTGATTTACTAATAATTATAATAAGCCCTCTTTTCCATTATTTTAAAAAAAACTCTTTCAATAAAATTGAAGAATCAAAACTTTTATCTACAAAAAAGCACCGTTTGGAATATATTCAAAATAATTATCCACAAAACGGTATTTCATTTTGATTTAACATCTTAGACAGTATTATATTTGTTTTTACATTCTTTATTGGAATGATTTCCAAATATAATTTAGAATTAATCCAAAGGTTTTTTTCCTATTGTATAATATAAAATTCAAACATAGTTTTGCATTAGAAATTTAAACTACAATTAAAAAAATATTAACATGAACAACACCGTAAAGAATATATTGAAAAAACACAATGATAAAAGCAGAATGATGGATATTTTCCATTGCATTCAAAAAGAATACGGACACATAAATAATGATGCTATCAAAGAAATAGCCACGTATTTTAATATGTCTTCTGTTGATGTTATACAAACCTTATCATTTTATCATTTTTTCAGGAGAAATAAATCTGCCAAATACAATATTTATCTAAATAAAGGTATAGTATCCGAATTATATAATAGGAATAGAATTGCCAAGGCATTTGAAAATGCAACAAAGACCAAATTCAATTCAATTTCCGAAGATGGATTATTCGGTCTGTACGATACTTCCGATATAGGTATGTGCGACCAGGAACCGGCAGCTATTATTAACGGTGTGGTATTCCCAAAAATCACAACATTCAGGGTGAGGGAAATTATCAGGGAATTCAGAAAAGGGAAATCTGTTTCGGAGTTGATTAATAGTTTTGGCGATGGGCATAATCAGGATAAATTAATCTCAAGCATGGTTGTAAATAATCTGAATCGTAGGGGAAAGGTGATTTTTTCGGGATACAAT
>JALSPW010000058.1 GCA_026985735.1 Saprospiraceae bacterium | reverse complement strand
TAGGAGAAATTTTAAATTCAACGGGATTTTGTGATCTCATATTTATGGATTTGGATAGTCTTGTTTTGACAAAACAAAATTCTTTCTTCTGTTCTCATCTCCTACCCTTTCTCCTTTTTGGTGCAAGTTAGGACTTGAAAGCATGCGTTAGCGTGACTTCAAAGCCGGCTTTGAAACCATTAGTCTATTTTGTCTTTTCAATTATCAATTTTTTCAAAAAAAGGTTCATTCTTTATTCACACCAGGTCAGTTGTTTAGATTTTCCAATCACAAATAACATTTTTTACACTAAACCGACGCAATAGTATTTATCCATATTATATAAATCTATATGTGTTTTTATCGAAATTAGATAAAAAGCCACTCTTATTTCAATATATCTTTGCATTATAATCTTAAAAATTAAACTTAAATATTATGAAAAAAATAGCAGCTTTATTGATAGGTATAGTTTTTCTTTCAGGATGTTGTAAAGATATTGCAACGGACATTATTATTATTGGAGCATCCCAGCTATTAGAAGGTGCAGGAAAAGTAAAACAAAAAAATTGTACGGATTACGGCACTACTTTTACATATCAAAAGAAATTCATAAACAATAATACAGGAACAAAAGAGATGAAATTAAAAGATAATATTTTATATATCGTTAATAGCTCCGGTTTTGACAGGTATACAATTAACGAAGTTGACATAAAATCAGGAAAAACTCTCTATATATTAGATGTGGACAAAAGGAAAACAGGCAGCGTTAACAGTGATAATACTGCTTTTGAAAACATTATATTCTTAAAAACAGATGACTTTGACAACTCCATGATAGCTTATAACATAGTGTCTCATAAAGTATTGTGGATAAAATCAAATTCAGACATTAAAAATACAATTGTAAAGGATCATTTTTACTCAGTAGGCTCTGAGTGGATCGGAGGAAAAGGGCATTTTTATATTAATGAGATAGAACCGGTAAGCGGAAAAGAAACTATTATTTATTCATTTGAAGATTCCATTCCAAACACGTATTTAAGCAAAATAGAAGATTTAAACCCGTACCTTAACGGCAACAATGAACTATGTTTTGTATATGTAGCACTACATAAAAAATCTTCAAAAGGTAGTATTTTTAAGATAAATGCTTTAAATATTGCAAATAATAATTTAACGGTCTTAGGCAAATATGAAAAGAATTATGATAATTTGGTTCAAGATTGCATTGAGCTTGATAAAAACAATCTATACGTGAATATAAACGGAGATATCACCTGTTATGGTAAACCGGATTTATCTGAAAAATGGTCTTCTTTTTCAGTTTCAAATACACGTGATCTTATTAAAACTATTAAAATCGAAGGCGATTATGTATTTTTATTTTCATATAATGTTCTTGAAGTTTTGAAAAAAGGAACAGGAGAAGGTAAGTTTAAAAAGTCAGATCTTCATGGCGATATACAAAATGTAGGTGTTTACGACAATTTCATATATGTTACTGATTTTGAATATTTTTATAAATTAAAGAATAGCCCTGTAGAGGAATATAAGTTTATTTCACCCGGTTATTGTGAAAATGATCATAGTTATTGTTTTAAATTCATAGTAGAAAATAAAACAGGAGACGTTATCCTGAGCGACGGTAGATATCTTATGAAAAAAGAGTGGGATAAGTAATCCCAAAACATTTTCAAAATATCGCTGCAACTCTTAACGACAAACGTCGATATTTAATATCTTTTGTCGCATCGTTACTACCCGATATATATTTAAAAGAAGCTTTTTGATATTTGTAATTCAAATCCATTGTTACATAAACATCTTCATTGCTAAATAATCTTATCCCGAGTGCCGGATCAAGCATTAGCCCTCCGGCACTTTCAGTTACTGCCACATCCGATACATCTACAAAACCATAACCCGATTGAATTCTAAAAAACGGACTGATTTTATTATCCTTAAAAAAAGCCGTAAAATCAAAATATACGGGAAAAAACATAGCATCATATCCATAATTATAATCATCTACAGATATGCCGGCACCCAACAGAATCATATTGTTAATTTTAATACCTGCAGTACAATCTATACCGAACCCAAAACTTGAACCGTAATTCCCATAGTAATAATAACCGGTATTAATCCGGCGGGTACTCTTGCCTGGCAAAATTCTAAATCCCAAATTGAAAAAGAATCCATTTTTTAATGAATAATCATCTGCTCCGGAATCTAAATTTACTTTTATTTTACTGACGATAGAATCCGGAAATGTCACAATACTACCATTCTCCATCTTGAGTTTTATGTTATCACCATTCTTATACTCAAGCAATCGCCCTTTGATAACACTTCCATCTTTTAATATCACTTTATTTTGCGCATTTAAATTAATCGCAAAAATCATCACCAAAAAAAATAATATTATTTGTTTCATCTGTTTATAATTTTTATTTCTTAGAAATCGGGATATAACTTAATTCCTCAAGTTTGTACCCGTCAAATTTATATTGATACAATCCATTTTCTCCAACTAAAATAATGTCATCCTCACTTAATCCTATCACATCATAAAAGTGATTTGATTCTATAGAATACTTTTGAGTTATTTTATAATTGTCTTTTACATCCAGAACTTTAAGTCCGTAATTTCCCTCGCACAATATCATTTTATCATCTACCACTGCCAATCCGTGAGGATTAGACATAGGATAACTCTTTATCAATTTGGGTTCAATAATGTTTTTTATATCTATTACATCCAATTGATTTGAATATCCACTGCATCTGGTACCCGACCTCAATGTCACATAAGCAACATCACCAACAGGAAGAACCGGATCGCAGCTTCTGGCATGCCTGAATTTAGAAATAAATACCGGATTATCCGGATTTGACAGACCATAAATATACATTCCGTCATTCGAACCGATAAAAAGATTATTTTTAAAAGGATATATGGTTTCTATTCTTCTACCAATGTTCATTTTATTAACAGATACGGGATTGTCCGGAATAAATATATTAAAAATATTTAGTTTTCTATCATCAACCGTGTACAACCTGTCTTTTATTATGGTAAATCTAGCCATTGAACCTCCAATACCTGTTGGAGCTGTAGGAGGTGTCCATGAATTTCCTCCTCCATTTCTAACATAAGCTCCACTATCCTCCCAATAATAAAATTGACCATAATACGGATTATCACAATTAAGTACTTTTACCGTATCGGTAGGCACATAATAGATTAAGAATTTATTTTTCACTCCATTATAAGTATTGAATACATTTTCTATTGACTTCACAAATACCGGATTTTTAGGATTCGATATATCAACACTCACCAAATCCAAATAATTTTCAGCATAAAGAATATTGTCTTTTACCGCCATGTCAATATTTCCCTCAATGGAAATAAATGATAGATTGACCGGATTTTCAGGATTTGAATTATCAAAAATATGAATCCCTTTGTATTGCTCATTAATCAATAGATAATCTCCGTAAACATAGATTTTCCCCGGATTTTCTAATGGTTGAGCTTCTCCTATCTTAAAATCTCTCAACTGTGCTTCAGTTTTGTAAACAGGACGATAAAAAGTGTACTCAATTGTATCCGTACACTTGTCATAATTGCAAGAATGTAAAATAAAAACCAAACTTGCAAGAAAAAATACCGATAAAAAGAGATTTAAATGTTTCATCTGTTTAAAATTTATATTTTTATGTGATTATAATTATTCAACTCTTGTAACTGCCCGGCAGAGCACTTTTAAACAAAATGATTCTACCTGATTAGTTACAAGTTTCCTTAAAAACTCCGTACATATATTAAGACGTTGATATTTATAAAAAGGGTTGGGAAAAAGAAAAAATATTTATATATATTTCAGAACAACCGATCACATATAAAGAAAAGTTCCATTTTTCATGTTCCAGGTTTCAGGTTCCAAGTTCCATGTTTTGAAAAGACAAAATAAATAGATAAAAGGAGTTAATGGAGAATGGTGAATGGTGAATGGAGAATGGAGAATGGAGAATTGAAAATTGAAAATTAAAAAAGCATAAGATAAAAGGAATAAATGGAGAATTAAGAATTACAAATTACGTATTGTATAGAAGAGATTGGTTTAATTTATTTGGTGATGTTTTATCGGAGGGGAGCATGTCTTTAAAAGGTGTTTCAAATTTATTTGAAACAAAAGAAAGTTACGTAGGAGCTTACCACGATCTTGCATAAGGGATGACATATTATAGCTCCGTACGTAAGTGCGGTGTAAAATGATATCCCCGGTTGTTTTGGCGGTATTTTTGCAGCGAAGCAATACAAAAATAGTGATAAAACAAAATGATTTTTTGGCAACGCTGCCCCCCACAAGCAATGCCATGGGGCTCTCCCATTATAATTTCTCTCAATTTCATTGCGAGAAATAATAGGGGGATGACTAAACGATCTCAACCA
>JALSPW010000057.1 GCA_026985735.1 Saprospiraceae bacterium | reverse complement strand
TGTTTTAATAGATTTTGACCATAAGAAGATCTAAATCTCATTCTACCTATCATTTTCACAAGATAAGAATGAAGACCATGTATATCCAGATCAATAATAGTTCTTTCGCCGATTTCCACAATTCTTTCATCCAGTTCTTTTTTTACTTTAGCTACTACTTCTTCTATTCTGGCCGGATGCATTCTTCCGTCAGCGACAAGTCTTTTTAACGATAGTCTTGCTATTTCCCGTCTTATCGGATCGAAACTTGAGATTACAATTACTTCAGGAGTGTCATCGACAACAATTTCTGCTCCTGTAGCAGCCTCAAGTGCACGTATATTTCTTCCTTCGCGCCCAATTATTTGTCCTTTTATATCATCGGAATCCAAATTAAATACAGAAACTGTATTTTCAATAGTATATTCGGCGACCATTCTTTGGATAGTCTGGATAACTATTTTTTTCGCTTGCTTATTAGCACTTTGTTTAGCGTTTAAAATAATATCTTTTTCCAAAGAAAGAGCATCTGTTTCCGCTTTAGCTTTTACCGCTTCCAGCAATTGTTCTTTAGCTTCCGCCTCACTTAGTTTTGCTATATTCTCCAATTCATTAATAATTCTTTCATTGGCCTGTTCCAGTTCTTTTCTTTTTCTTCCGACAATTTTGAGTTGCTTGTCTAGATTTTCCCTAACAGCTTTTATTTCTATTTTCTCACTATCAAAGGATTCTTTTTCATGCAAAAATTCTTTGATATTCATCTCAAGCTCTTTTTCTTTATTCAAAATTTCCATTTCTCGCTCTTTGATTTCAATCAGCTGATCTGATTTTTTCTTTTCAAATTCAGATCTTAACCTGTTGAATTTATCCTTCGCTTCTTGTATTTTTCTCTGCTTTATCTGTTCGTGTTTGTTTTCAGCTGTAGATAATATTTTATCAGCTTTATTCGCAGCATTATCCAACGTTCTTTGAGCTGAGATTTTTGCTTCTTGCAATGTCAAATCAGCTTTACGATTTGCATCTTCAATTTTTGAAGCATTCATTTTTTTAAATACTAACGACATAATGATATATCCGATCAATGCTCCTATAACTAAACCTATAATTAAGCCTATTCCAATTTCCATAATTTCAAATTTATAATATTAATAAATATACTAACGCAAAAACTATTATTTTGCATTTGGTAACTCCGGAAAATTCCGGTATGGCAATTTTCTAAAAAAAATCCTTTGATATAAAAAATTAATACTTTTATATCACCAAAAGGATTCTTACCAGGAATTACCTTTTATAAAATTGTAGGAAAGGAATTAAAGAGTTGTTTACTTCAAAATTTCTTCAATCTCTATTAATTTAGAAATGAGCTTTTCTTTTTCACCGTTATTATTTGCTTGAAGCAGTTTATAAGCACAATCAAATAATATCATATTTGTTATATCAAGAATATTGTTGTTATTATAATTCCTGACATAATCATTAATCTTGCGGTTTATATCTTTTTCTATCCTGCGAATGACTTCTTCTTCTCCTTCTTCTATCTTTACAGGATAATATCTTCCTGCGATATTTATTTTTATCTTTTGTATAGTCATTCTTTATCAGCTCAATATTTTTATCAAATCTTCTATTTCATTAATATAAGTTGCTAACTCCTCTTCAATTTTCTCTTTCTCTACTGTTTTATTTTTATTTTCGATCCTTTTATTTTCGAATTTTCCTTTTGAAAATTCTATTTCCTGTTCAAGGGACTGAATCTTTTTAGCAAGAAATTCATTTTCTTTTTTTAATTTTTCATAAGAATTCAGAAGTAAAGAAACCTTGTTTTTTATTTCTTCTATTTTAGAAAATACTTCTTGCATGGTCAAAATTACAAAAAATTATTAATATAAACTATATAAAAATGAAATCAATTTAATAAAAACATTTTAGAACAAACTTATATATTTTCAAAACACAGATAATTTACATTTATAAATAATACATATTTAATAAATTGTCTCATTTATTTTCGATATAGTCAATTTAATCAAAATATAATTGCAATTACTCTTTTTTATCTTCTTCCTCTTTTTTAGTCAAATCTTTATCAGTTTTGTGAAATTCTTCTTCAGTAGGAATTAACGATTCATCGGGAAACGGTCGCTTCCCAATCAATCTTTCCACATCGGATTTAGTCAAAACTTCTTTTTCCAATAACGTCTCTGCCAGAATATTCAATTCTTTTCTTTTTTCTTTCAATAGTTTCTGAGCTCTTTCATATTGTTCGAAAATAATATTTCTGACTTTTTCATCAATCAAAGCACCGGTTGTTTCACTATACGGTTTAACAAAACTATCTTTAGACATACCGTAAAATGATACATTACCAACCGAATCATCCATACCGTAGATAGTTATCATATTATATGCAAGTTGAGTGGCTCTGTCAAGGTCATTTTGCGCACCGGTAGATATTTTATCAAAAACAACTTTTTCAGCAGCTCTTCCACCTAATGTCATTGCCATTCTATCCAACAATTGATCCTTTTTAACTATATACTCTTCTTTTGGTAAATATTGAGCATATCCAAGTGCGCCCATTCCTCTCGGGATAATTGTAACTTTAACCAGAGGAGAGGCATTTTCAAGGAACCATCCGCAAATTGCATGCCCGGCTTCGTGGTAAGCGATTGTTTTCTTTTCTTTGGGTGGAATAAATTTATTTCTTTTCTCCAGACCTCCTATCACTCGATCCAAGGCATAATTGAAATCTTCCATTTGGACACATTTTTTATTATGTCTTGCAGCTACTAATGCTGCTTCATTACACACATTGGCAATATCTGCACCGGCAAATCCGGGAGTCATTTCGGCCAAATATTTCGTATCGACTTCTTTGCATGTTTTTATATCCTTGAGGTGAACCAAGAATATCTCTTCTCTTTCCTTTAAGTCAGGAAGATCAATTCCTATTTGCCTGTCAAATCTACCCGGTCTTAACAGAGCATGATCCAACACATCCGGTCTGTTTGTTGCCGCCATTAATATTACTCCTGCATCTGTTTTAAATCCGTCCATTTCAACCAGCAACTGATTTAAGGTATTTTCTCTTTCATCATTTCCTCCGGGCATAGAACCTTTGGCTCTGGATCTTCCTATAGCATCAATTTCGTCGATAAAAACGATACAAGGTGCTTTTTCCCTTGCCTGCTTGAACAGATCCCTGACTCTTGAAGCACCAACTCCAACAAACATTTCAACAAAATCCGATCCGGAAATGGAAAAGAAAGGAACTTCCGCTTCTCCGGCAACAGCTTTAGCCAACAATGTTTTTCCTGTTCCGGGAGGGCCGACCAAAAGTACTCCTTTAGGTATTTTACCTCCAAGCTTAGTATATTTTTTCGGATTTTTCAAAAAATCGACAACCTCCATTACTTCTTGTTTTGCTTCTTTCAATCCTGCCACATCCTTAAAAGTCACATTTACTTTAGCGTTTTTATCAAACAAAGCGGCTTTAGATTTACCGATACTAAAAATTTGAGCACCCGGACCTCCACCTGCTCCCATTCTTCGCATTAAAAATATCCATAAAGCAATCAAAATGGCAATAGGTAAAAGCCAGTTTAAAACAGGACCTATCCAATCTTGTTTGGTTTTGAGAATTGGATCTATCTCATATCCTTCATTTTTCAATTTCATCATTTGTTCGTCAAATGTACGCATATCACCAATCTCAAAAGTGAAATCCGGTCCCGGAACTTCAGATTTTTTATCCTTCAATTCTTTATATTTATCTTTGCTTTCTTTCTTAATATAGACATTAGCAATAGATTTATTTATCACTTCAACTTTCTCAACATCATTTTGACGTACCATGTCAATAAATTTGAAAAAGCTTGTTTCTTTAGCGGAATTAGCCGGATAGATAAAAACATTTAAAACTATAATTACAAGCAGTATCGCTCCATAAATCCAAAATGAATTTGAACTTCCTTTTTTCTTATCATTTGGATTAATGTTTGGAATTTTTTTGTTCTTATTTGGTAAATTATTCTTATTTTCTTTATTATCATTCATGTAATTTCAATTTAAAATTAAATTAATCTTCAGGATATACTTCCTTTATAGCATCATTCCATAGAGATTCCAAATTATAATATTCTCTTGTTTCGGGATAAAAAACATGGACAACCGTAGTAAAATAATCGATTAAAAGCCATGTGGAATTGTTTTTACCCTCATAACTAATAGGAAGTATTGTTTTTTCCTGTTTCATTCTTTTATAAATATTGCCGGCTATTGAGGCAACTTGTACCGTTGAATCTCCTTCGCATATAATAAAAAAATCTGCCGGAGCTCCCGAAATTCCCCTCATATCCAACTTGACAATATTTTTACCTTTTATATCTCTTATACTATCTATGATTAAATCATTCATAGATTCGGTAGTGTGTTTTATTTTTAAAGATGCGTTTTTATTCAAATTATTTATATTTTTATGCAAAATTATTCATTTTTTAATTAGTGGTTGCAAGAAAACAGACAATTTTTTTAATTCAGAATAATTACTATTATACAAACAACGTTGTAAAGTAATGTATATCATCGGAAACAAAATAATAGAATTAAACGAAATCAACTCAACAAATGATTTTGCTTCCTCATTGTTGTCTAAAGATAAACAACCTGAGGGGACTATTGTTTTGGCAAAATACCAAACTAATGGAAAAGGACAAGGGAACAATACCTGGTATAGCTCTAAAAACAAGAATTTATTGCTTTCCATAATTCTTTTTCCTGAATTCCTCAATGCATCCAAACAATTTTATCTTAGTGAAATAAGTACTTTAGCTATCCTAAAAACAATAAAAGAATACCTGAATTTAAATTGCAAAATCAAATGGCCCAATGATATATATTTTAAAAACATGAAAATAGGAGGAGTTTTAATTCGCAATTCTCTAAAAGGTCACATCATTAAAAATTCAGTAATAGGAATCGGATTGAATGTAAATCAAATGAAATTTCCGAAGCAATTATCCAATGCAAGTTCACTGGCATTGATTTTAGAAAAAAAAACGGATAAAAACGAATTGTTTTATAATCTGCTTCAAAACCTTGATGATTACTATATTAAATTGAAAAACGGGGATTTTGATAATATAAAACAAAAATTTGTTACAAGCCTATTGGGATATGACACTATTTTAAAATTTCAAGCCAATGACGGACATATTTTTTATGCTAAAATTTTGACTGTAAAAGAAACAGGAGAATTGGTTCTTGACATTAACGGGGATATAAAAACATTTTCCCACGGGGAAATTAAATTTATTTCAACCTAATCGTTATAAATTAGGATTAACCCCATAAAATTATTTTACAAAAATCAATGATTTTATTTTACAGGCTAAACCTATACTTCAGCCTATAGTCGATAGTTTTTATCCATCAACCGGCATAAATTCAAAATGAACAATTCCCATTAGCCGCTTTTTACTTTTATCTTTTATCTTTCAAATATAAAACATGAAACTTGGAACTTGAAACATGAAATTTCAAACTTTGAACTTTAACATTAGTAGCTCTTGATCAACAATTCTACTATATTTTCATAGTTTTTTTACCAAGTTTCTTTTTGTTTGTAAACTTGAAATTAAATTCTCCTTCCAATTCAATACCGGTATTGTCTTCAATGATTTTTTTATATTTATCATAAATGGCTTTATCTTGTTTTTTGCCGTTAATTTTTAAATATTTTTCATTGAGTTCAAATTTGTACTTTTGTGCAATGTCATTGATATATCCGTCATTCAACAAATGACCGGTTATAATATCATTCATCGATTTTGATTTACTCTTGTGTCTTGGTGGATATATACGGGGCACATTCGGTAATTTTTGATTATTAAAAGGGTTATTATTCAATAAATCATCGTCATTATCTTTGTTTTGCAACAATCCTTTATACAACTCTTCCATTCTCTTTTGTAACTGAGTCATATCATAATTAGGCATAAAAAATCCATTATCAAAATTTTTCAAAAAATCCTCATCCATACCACTGAAAGGAAATCCGAAATTGAAATTATGACCATTTCCTAATCCAAATCCGAATTGACGGAATATCGAATCGTTTCCAAACGGTGAAATACCGTTAAATCCAAAATTTTGCATTCCCAAGCTATCCAAATCATCCGGACTAAATTGCCTGAAATGAAATCCCCCGGAGATACCGTTATCCTGTCCAAAATCCATATCCAAGCCATCATCTCCATCTTCTTCTTTCTCAATAACTTTCTTTTCTATTATAGAATCACCTTTCATTTTAATAACGGTTTCTTTAATTTTTTTCTTTCCATTGATTATTTCTATTTGTGTCGATCTCTTTTCCGTTATTGCTTCCGGAATCTTAGTAGTGTCCTGTGTAACAAAATCATATTGCTGCTGTGTATTTTGTTTTCCAATATTTCCCGATTTGTATTTAAACCCAAAAGCATAAACAGCAATTACTGCCAAAGAAAATAGAATTCCAGCCAATAATATTTTTTTTGTTTTCATCTGTTTAAAATTTTTATTTTTAAAAAATCTAATAAAAATCTACCGGCATAAAACCTTACAATAATTTAATAACGAAAAATCGATAAAAATATGTTTTAAACCAACACCCCTAACAATTTTTTAACAATTCATTTGATTTCCTCTTATTTGATACTGATTCCGCATTATAATATTATAATCCTTCGTTTGTTTTTTAAAACGAAAGAGAAATATAAAAAGTTCCGTATGTCATAAAATGGAATAATTCCATTATTTGATATAAAAATCCCTATACATGTAACCTACAAATAATGTAAATTTATAATTTCACAGCTATCAGTTTACTACATATTTTTATATTCTCCTGATTTACAATACACAAAAACACCAATCAACTATACAAATTTAATTTTGCAATTTTGCTTATTATTCTATAAAATTCTTTATTTGTCTATTAATTAATATTATATTAAATTTGCAGAAAATAATTATTTATGTTTTTTAAGAAGACAAAATCCACTATAAGAGATATTGATGAGTTTTTAAATACTATTGATCAGGGAATATTGGTATTTAAAGAGGGAGTGAAATACTATTTGGAAAATGATGATGATAACTTTTCAAAGAATCTGGAAAAACTTTATAAATTAGAAGCTAAAGCAGATACAATAGTATTAAAAATCAGGAATGAGTTTTTTGAACATTCGCTTATTCCACAGTATAGCGCTGATGTTGTTAGTCTTTTGGACCATTTGGATGATATAATTGATACGGCGAAAGAAAACTTATTTCAGTATGATGTTGAAGTGCCGGATATTCCAAAAAAATTGAATTCCGAATTTTCAAAATTGACAGATGTTTCGTGTGCAGCAGCAGAAGCGGTAATACCAGCAGTAAGGTCTTTTTTTAATAATCCGTCATCCATTAAAGACAATGAACACAGAGTATATTTTTATGAGAAAGAGACAGATGTTTTAGCTTCTGATTTGAAAAGAAAAATATTTAAAGATACTAAACATTTAAAATTAAGTCAAAAAATACATTTAAGATATTTCACATTGCATATTGAGCAGATATCCGACAGAGCTGAAGATGCAGCACGGATATTATCGGCATTGGCAATAAAAACCAAAGATTAATGACATTCTTTTTTCTATCCAGCGGATTGTTTTTAGGTTGGTCATTGGGAGCAAATGATGCAGCTAATGTTTTCGGATCTGCTGTAGGCACAAGAATGGTTAGTTTCAAAAGGGCAGCAATTATCGCTTCTATATTTGTGGTACTGGGTGCGGTAATACAAGGAGCAGGTGCAACTCATACCCTTGGGAAACTGGGAATGGTATCAGCTATTGGAGGAGCATTTACCGTTGCTCTTTCTGCAGCTCTTACGGTCTATTGGATGACAAAGTATAAAGTTCCGGTATCTACTTCTCAAGCGATTGTAGGAGCGATTATAGGTTGGAATTTTTACAATGGTCTTCCTACCGATGTGACTGTTTTAAGCAAGATAATTTCGACCTGGATTATGGGACCTATTTTGGGTGCTGTATTTGCTATTATATTGTATTATATTCAACATGTATATTTCAAAATAGTAGGGATTCATTTATTAAAACAGGACGCATATATTAGATTTGCTTTATTGCTGGTAGGAGCTTTTGGTTCATTTAGTTTAGGAGCCAATAATATTGCCAATGTAATGGGGGTTTTTGTTTCTTCCGCTCCGGAACATTATCTAAATTTCGGATTATTCAAATTAAGTGGAGTTCAACAATTGTTTTTGCTGGGAGGAATTGCAATCGCAATTGGAATTTTTACTTATTCCAAAAGAGTAATGGATACTGTTGGTGGAGGATTAATGCAACTTTCATCAAAATCCGCTATCATTACGGTTTTATCGCATTCACTGGTATTATTTATTTTTTCTTCAACCGGTTTATCAAATTTCGTTCAGAGTCTCGGTTTACCTCCGATTCCTTTAGTTCCTGTTTCGAGTTCACAAGTAATAGTGGGGTCTATTTTGGGACTTGGTTTATTAAAAGGAGGATACAATATAAATTACAAATTATTGGGTGGAATTAGTCTTGGGTGGATAGCAACACCTGTCATTGCCGGTGTATTATCTTTTTTCGCATTATTTTTTGTAAATAATGTATTTTTAATCCCCGTAAGCAGTGAAAATGGAAATAATACTATTAAAAATAAAATATTTAATAGAAATTCCCACAAAATCAAAAATAATACTAAGTTATTAGATTCTGCATCAATAGATTCAATAAAAAAAGATTCAGTAAATTCTTTTAAAGAGAGTACCCGTATTGAATCCGTTAATGACTTTAATGATAAAAAAGAGTATTTTAAAAAATTAATAATCAAGTCCGGAAATAAAGATAAAAACATATCCAAATATTTTAATTTGGCAATATTAATTGGCATCATTGCAATAATAGTATTTTTAATATCCAGATGGTTAAATTCAATATACAGAAGAAACAAATTGATTTTAAGTAAAAACGCTCAGATATTGGAAGCCCAAAAAGCATTAGCGGAAATAGAAACCAAATATCATTTGCTTGAAAACAAACAGATAGAAGACAAGTTGAATTATAAAAACAAAGAATTAACCACTATGGCTTTAAATCTGATAGAAAAAAATAATTTTCTTGAATTATTAAAATCAAAAATCGAAGAGATAAAACTCGAAACAAATGATTCGGCAATAATAAAAAAATTAAATAACTTATATTTGTTAATTTCACAAAATCAGAATTTGGAAAATGATCGACAAGCTTTTCAAATGCATGTAGATGAATTAAATAAAGATTTCTTTTATAAACTAAATTCCATTTATCCCAATCTTTCTAAAAATGAAAAAAGATTATGTGTGTATTTAAGATTAAAAATGTCTTCAAAAGAAATTGCAGCATTAACAAATATTTCACCTAAAAGTGTTGAAATGAGCAGATACAGATTGAGAAAAAAAATGAATTTAGGTCATGATGAACAATTGGATAAAGTATTACAAAATTTATAAATTATTTTTAAAAAAATTAACATACTATGAATCAAGAACATTATTTTAGCTTATACAAACAAATACTTTTATTGTTTGTAATGTTGTTTTCAACAACTGTTTTTTCTCAAGATACAGACTTAAAAACAGATACTTCAAAAGTTAGATACAACCAATATGGTGTAAAAGTAGACCGTGTCGGATTGGATGTCGAAGCAAGAAACGGAATTCTGGTATTTGAAAGCAAAGATGAAAATTTCAAATACTGGCTGGATAACAGGGTTTATTTTGACGGAGCCAAATTTTTCGGTAACCCTATCAATGAAATCGGAGACGGATTGACAATAAGAAGAATGCGATTTGCCGTAAAAGCAAATTTATGGAAAAACTGGTATGGAGAAATAGATTTGGATTTTGCCGGATCTGCGACGGAAATCAAAGATGCCATTATAAAATACCAATTTAAAAACGGTTTTATAAAAGCAGGTAACTATAAAGAATCTTTCTCAATGGAAACTACAACAACCTCCAGATATGTAATGTTCATAGAGAGATCTTTACCGAGTAAATTTGCACCTTCGAGGCATCTTGGTATCTCTGCATCCAAATGGGGTACTCATTGGCTTGCAATAGGTGGAGTTTATTTTAATGATGTCGGAGGATATGAAGAAGTGGAATTATCCCAAGCACATAACAAAAAACAAGGTCTGGATGAAGGTATTTCATATACAGGTAGATTGGCCTTTATGCCTATACAAAAAAATCATAAAGTTATCCATATCGGTGTCGCCGGATCGTACCGCACACCTAAAACAAGTGATGAAGAAATAAATAGTTATCGTTTTAGTACACGATCATTAACTTCAATAAATAGAAAAAAGTATATCGATACAGATAATATGAGCGATGTAGACCATAGAGTTTTATTAGGCGTTGAATTAGCTGCTGCTTACAATAATTTTGTGTTTCAATCCGAGTATATGAAAAATAATGTTTACGGTATTGACAATGCATATACGGCAAATTTTGATGGTGGATATATACAAGCGGGATGGATGATTTTCGGTTCAAAATACAATTATAATAATGTTGAAGGTGAATTTACCCAGGCATCTTTTAACAACGATTGGGGCGATTTGGAACTAGCATTTAGATACAGTTATGTAAATGCCAATGACAAAGATGCAAATATTTTCGGAGGAGCCGGAGAAAGCTATACTTTAGGATTGACATATTTTGCAAATACCAATATAAAATTCATGCTTAATTACAATTACTTGAATCATGACAGATATGCTAACGGCAAAGGCAAATTGTATATTTACGAGGATGAAAGCGGTAAAAAATATAAAGATATCACCGATTTGAATATACCTCCCGGTGAAGCAGGTGATGATTTCGGCTTTATTTCTGCAAGAATTGAAGTAGATTTTTAACATTGAAACAAACTATTTGGCAAAACAATTAATAACAAAAAAAAATTATAAAAATGAAACATTTAATTTTAACTTTATTCATCGTACTTATTGGAATATCATCTTGTGTAAAGGATGAAGATTTAAAAGAACCATCACTTCCCAGTACGGATTCATCGATTGTCTTAAATGAAATAGTTTCGACAGGAGCTCCTGATTATGTAGAACTCTACAATACATCTGATGCTTCTGTTGATATCAGCGGATATACTATTTCAGATGGTGGTTCGGATTACAAAATACCTTCAGGTTCCGTTGATGCTCATGGCTATTTAGTTATTTTGGCAGATGATGCAAATACAGTTGATGCAGAAGGAATACATACAAATTTTAAAATATCATCCAAAGGAGAACCTATTAAAATAGTAGATACAGAAGGTAAATTGGTTGATCAAATTGATCTGCCTGCGTTGGATGATGGCACTGCTTATGGACGTACAACAGACGGAGGACCTGTATGGGATGTAATAATCCCCTCGCCGGGTGCACCCAATAGCAATAACAATACTGCTCCGGTTATTACTGCAGACACTATCAAGTATCTGGATGATAATACTCAATACCTTATCTCTGCCACAGTTGTTGACCTTTCCGGAGTTAGAGATGTAAAATTATTCATTAAATATAATGATAATTTCTCTTTTGTAGTTATGGCTCCTCTGGGAGGAAATGAATATGCTTATAAAATCCCTGTTATTCCAGCAGGAGAAGAACTCGAATATTATATCATGGCAGCTGACGAAACCGGATTGAAAAGCTATTTTCCTGAGTCAGCACCGGAAAGTCCTTTGAAAGTAATTGTAGAAAACGGTTATCCGGTCTTTACTAATTTCGATATCTCAACGGAAAACCCTTCAGAAAACGAGGAAGTAACAATTAAAATCGATGTTTATGATGCGTCAGGCATCGATGATGTACGATTGTATTACGTAACCGGAGATCAAACTATCGATGACAAAACAAAATTGATAATGACCAATACCGGAGGAAATACTTACGAAGGTAAAATACCAGGGCAAGCAACTAATACGGTTGTAAAATATTATTTAAGAGCTGAAGATTTGACAGGTCAAAAAAGTTATTACCCATTATTAGAAAGTTTTGATCATGATATATTATCAACCTGGCCTTATTATACTGTTGCTCCTCCTGCTGTTTTGGAAGCATTGGTACTAAATGAAATAGAAGGTCACGGAGATCCGGATTATATAGAACTTTATAATGGAACAAGTGCCGACATAGATTTGGGAGGATATAAACTCCACGACAAAGATCCTTCTGAGGCTTATGAAATACCGGGTGGAACAATAATTCCAGCAGGAGGATTTTGGACCTTGGATTGTGACGGAAATGCAACAACCCTATTCAAAATTTCAAGTAGTGGTGAAGATATCACATTATTGGATGCTTCGGGTAACATAGTAGACAGATTATTAAAAGCAGATTGGCCAACGGGACATGCCGGATTGGTTGGAAGAGTTCCCGATGGAGCTGAAAAATGGTCTGTTTTAACTGAAGAATCAAAAGGAAGTTCTAATGGTAATTAAAAAGTCTTTTGTAATAATTTTAATAATTACTATTTTCTCTTGTACAAAAAACGATACTCAAGTACAATATGAAAATTTACAATTTGTAAAGGAAAGCCCGATAGCTGTTCCTGAACTTTCGGGCTTATCCTTTTCAAAAAATAAAACGGCTTTTTATACGGTTAGCGACCATACATCAATGATATACAAGCTATCTTTGACCGGAGCATTGATAGGTGTCCTGGATTTTAAAGGTGATGATTTGGAAGGAATTACAGTTGATCCTTCTACAGGAGATATCTATATTGTAGAAGAGAGACTTAGAGATGTTGTAAAACTCAATTCAGAAGGGAGAGAATTAAAAAGATATCATCTGAATATCGAAGAAAATGATGATAATAGCGGACTTGAAGGAATTGCTTTTAACCCTGATAATAACCACCTTTATATACTGAATGAAAAAAATCCGGGTTTATTGGTGGAAATTGATAATTCGGGTAAAATAGTAAATCAAACCGAACTTGATTTTGCTTTGGATTATTCAGGCATTTATTACGAAAGATCGGAAAAGTTACTTTGGATAGTCAGCGATCAGTCAAGTACGGTAAATAAATGTAAACTTGACGGAGAAAAAATTGTTTCATATAAGATTCCTGATAAAAAAGCTGAAGGAATCATTGTGGATAATGTGACAAAACAAATATATATTGTTTTGGATGGTGCTGATAAATTACAAATTTTTTCATATAAATAATAATAAATGACAAAGCTTAAAATAGGAGAACAATCGAAGCCACGTTTTGAATTCAGATCATTCGGGCAAAATTTTGATGAAGCAGCAAAGAAAATGAAAGAACTGTCTGCTCCTGTTCCGGAAAAAGTAAAAGAAAGATTTTCTGATGAAATCTATATCGTATCAAAAACAAATGATATCAATAATACAAAAATAAGAAACGGGAAAATGGATATAAAGACTTTCGTTCGAACTTTAAAAGGACTCGAACAATGGAATCCACTGATGAAAACGGATTTTCCTATATCAAAGGAAATTTTATCAAATGAAGTTTTTCCTGCATTTCAAGTAAAAATACCGGAATTGGATAAAGAGAGTTATACCATGGAAGAATTTCTTGAATTAATAAAAACCAATCCTGATTTACAATCGGTAAAAGTACATAAACACCGTTTTGGATATATGATTAACAATACTATTTGCGAATATGCGGAAGTGCTTATAAACGGAGCTAAAATAGTAAGCGTCAATTCCGAATCAACAGAAGTGGAAGATGTTTTGAAAACGATCAAAGATCTGGGCTTGGTTGGCGTTGAAAATATAAATTACCTTCAAGCAATAAAAAGAGTGATTGGTATGATTGATAAGCCGTTGGCTAATTAGTATAATGCAAAGTGCAAAGTTCAAAGTGCAAAGTGCAAAGTTCAAAGTTTGGAAGATAAAAGGAATTTAATTATTAATGGTGAATTATGAATTGAATTAACAGGGGATAAAAGAGTGATTTATTAAATTAAAAATTAGAAAATCTGAAATAAGGAAATGCTTAAAATAGCGTCTCAAATTTTTTTTGAGATAAAATCAAGTAATGTGCTGTAAAAAATATATTAATCAAAAAAAACAATAAAAATGGGAAAAGAAATAGAAAGGAAGTTTTTAGTGAAAAATGAAGACTTTAAAAAATGTATAAATAAATCAAAAAAAATAATACAAGGTTATTTATGTTCGGTACCCGAAAGAGCAGTCAGGGTCAGGATAAAAGGTGATAAAGGATACTTAACCGTAAAAGGTATTGGAAACGAATCGGGAATGAGCCGTTATGAATGGGAAAAAGAAATCAGTGTCAAAGATGCAGAAGATCTATTAAAGATTTGCGAACCCGGTATTATTGATAAAGTCAGGTATGATGTAAAATACAAAGGATATATTTATGAAATAGATGAGTTTCATGGTGAAAATGAAGGTCTAACCGTTGCTGAGATCGAACTTGAATCAGAAGAAGAAATTTTTGAAAAACCGGAATGGTTGGGAGAAGAAGTAACCGGGGATGTCAAATATTACAATGCGATGTTGATGAAAAACCCATATAAAAACTGGAAATAACAACATAGCAGCTTTATGGAGAAAACGGCTCAAAATATAAAAGCAGATGAGTTTGATCCGCTTGATATGCACAACTATACAGTTGAGAAACTTCCTGTTAGAGTAAAATCAAACTTTGAAAAATGGATGGCAATATTGGGGGGACCTTTAGCTATTCTTACATTTATTCTTTTATATTGGTTTCTACATATTGACTTTTTGACAAATATAGATCCTTCAAAACTAAGTGCATCTGCTTTAGCAAGATTTAATGAATTGGGAATAGAAGGATTTACCAAAGCAAACTATGCGATGTTGGCGATTTTTGCAGCGTCGATTATATTGTGGATTACAGAAGCGATTCCAAACTATCTGACTTCACTAATTTTGATAATTGCTATGGTGCTTACCAATGTAGTGACTGAAGTAAATGCATATCATCAATTGGGACATAAAGTTATGTGGCTTAATATCATGTCTTTTGTTCTGGCAAGTATGCTGGTAAAGACAAGAGTTGCAAAAAGGTTTGCATTGTGGTTTATTGTTAAATTTGGGAAAAATGCTACAAGTATTTTCTTTAGCTTTCTAATTATCAATATTATTTTATCTGCTTTTATATCCGCTACAACAGCAAAAGCAGCAATTCTACTCCCTATTTTAATGGTAATTGCTGCCGTTTACGGAGCGACAGGAGGGAAAAACAGAAATAATTTCGGACGAAATCTTATATTACAAAATTTGTTTCAGATTAATGTTTCAGCCAGTGGTTTTATTACCGGATCCGGTGCTAATCTTCTTGCCGGAGCAATGATTGCAGGAGCAATCGGTATTCCTGACTTTTTATATTTTGACTGGATGGTAGCTTCTTTTCCTATCGCTTTGGTATTGTTGTTGGCAGGTTGGGTTGTAGGTACAAAAATTATATTCCCTTTATCAAAAGAAGAGAAGCAACCGAAAATTGAGGGAGGAATGAAAAAGTTAAAAAAAGAGCTGAGTAAAATGGGGCCTATAAAAACGGAGGAAATTAAAGCTGTTGTTATATTTATCGTTGTTCTTGCTTTATGGGCTACAGACTCAATGCATTCAATAAGCAAAACCGCAGTTGCTTTTTTAGGAGCTATTGTAACATTACTCCCCCGTGTAGGTGTTGTAAAATGGAATGATGTTGATATCCCTTGGCACTTGTTTTTATTTTCCGCAGGTGCATATACTCTGGGAGCTGGTTTAAAAGCAACAGATTTAGCTTCTCTCAGTGTAAATGCCTTATTTGACAGCATGGGTTTTAGTAACAATACTCCATATTGGGCATTATACTTATTATTAACTGCAACAATGGTATTCAGTGCTTTAATTTTTCAGTCAAAAACCATGAGAACTTTGATTTTTATTCCAATTGCCATTGGTGTTGCTCAAAAATTCGGTTTTAGTATATTAAGTTTAGCTTTGCCTGTTGCATTATTGATAGAACATGTTTATGCCCTTCCCTTCAATAGTAAACCTGCGGCATTGTTATATGTCACAGATCAATATAGCTGGTCGGATACTTTCAAATATGGATTAACAATGCTGATAATTGCCTGGTTAGTAATGATTTTAGCAGGAGAGACTTATCTCAGGTATCTTGGCTATACCCCTGATGGAGTATTTGGTTTAACAGATTGGTTCGGATATATCTGGCATAAAATAGCTGAAATCAATTTTCATATTTGATATTATTAACTAAAAAAATATATGATTTGAATCTAAATAAACCGGTTGAACTGATAAAACATCCTAATGAAGCACTTCAGACCAAGTACCTCTATTGACAGATTACAAAAAAAGTTCAAAGGACAAAGCTCAAAGGACAAATTTAATCATGAATGGTAAATTGTAAATTATGAATTAAAAAGCCGGCTTTGAAGTCATGCTATCGCATTTTTTCAAGTCCTATCTTCAATTATCGAAAAATGATTTACAGCGGGCTATTTTAATATCCTTCCAAAGAGATTAAATT
>JALSPW010000056.1 GCA_026985735.1 Saprospiraceae bacterium | reverse complement strand
TGATATTGTAATTCTTTCATGTATTTTCTGTGCTTGTTTTATCAAAAGTTGAACTTGTTCTTTAATTTGTTGAAGACTTTTATTTGTCTGGTCGTACATTGCATTCATTGCACGGCCTTTTATTTTGCCTTTTTCTATAGGTTTGATGATGGCACTACCGATATGATGGGCGTAAGGCAGTAATCCCGGAATATCTGTGATTTTGTCTTTATCTATGGATTTTATTGACATAATAAAAAATCTCTATTCTTATTTTTATGTAACCACTCGGGTAGAGTATTTTTTAGTCAAAATGATTCTACCTGAGTAGTTACTTTTTTATCTTATCAACAATAAATCACCTGTGAAAGTTTCTTTATTTCCTTCGCTGAAATTAACAATAATCATATAAACATAAACTCCTGGTAATGCTTTTTCCCCTTTGAAATTACCATCCCAGCCATTGACAGAATCATTAAATTCCAATCCTTTGGCATAGAATACTTTCTCACCCCATCTATCATAAATATACATATCATAAGTTGATCCTTCCTTGTTGCTTTTGGCATAAAATATCTCATTGTATCCGTCACCGTCTGGAGTGAAAATATTTGGAATATCAATATTTATTTTTTCTTCTTCCTTATGGATTATACCTGTAAGAAATATTGTATCGGATACCGTGCAACCTTCAGAATCTATCAAAGTTACGATATATTGGGTATCTTCGGTAGGAGTAGCGATTACATTTAGACAATTATCACATGATAATCCATTTACCGGATTCCATTTTATTGTTTGCGGAGTGATATCCGTAACAACATTTAAAACATAGTTATCCGGGGTTGTTGTTACTTCAATATTTATCTCATAAGGAGTAAAATCTTCAATAGTAAAAGAGTCTTGTGATATTTCACATCCTGCATTATCTCTAATATAAAATCCATAGGTGCCTCCTGGAATATTTTCTACTGTATAAGGAACATTATCAACTATAAAAGAATCTAAGGAATGAATAATTAGAACTACGGGCATTTCTGCTCCTGAAAGGGATTCCAAAACAAATTTACCTAATTCAAAACAATTTTCATCGTTTTTAAAATATTCCGAACTTGTTTCTTTTTCAGTTAAATTTATAAAAACAATACTATCGCAACCAAAAACATTGGTGAAATATTCGGTTCCGGTAGGATTTGATAAATTGTAAATATTATTGCCGATAGTAAATTCTTGTCCCGGACATATTTCTTTTATAAAATCAAAAGTAGTAACAGGATTTACCGTAACAGTAATAATAGCAGAAGATTCGGGACAAGTGCCTGATGCGGGAATCTCATACCGGTATCTATATATACCCGCAACAACATTTTCAAATGATACATCACTCCCATTTGAACTTTGAACATCAACACCGCTATTATCCATATCAATCCACATTCCTCCAATATCATGTGTTCCTAATAAAGAGTTTAATTCTACATTAGTTTCATTATTGCAAACTTCAATGAAGTTATCATTTCCTGCCTGAAGTGCCTCTACAATAGTAATGGTTAATACTGCCGTATCAGTACCGCAAAGATCCGATGAACCTGTTATCAAATTAAAATAGTATTTTCCTTTGTTAAGCTTTGATATATCAATTTCACCTGAATTCTCATCTATTGCTCCTGTTTGATCAATATCTTCAATTATATATAATGTTCCGGCATCGGGAGTCAATTCTGAAATAATATTAATAATCAAATTACCATTTTCACAAAAAGTTAATTCTTTATCATTACCGGCGAATAATTTTTTCTTTACCTCAACGGTTACCAAAGCAGAATCTGCAGGACAAGAGCCGTTTTTATCGATTTTATACTCAAATCTAAAAATACCCGGGTTTGCTCCTGAAAAATCAATACTTTGAGTATTAGACATGTCAATATTGACATTATCCAGGTTAGTCCATTTTCCAATAGGATTATGAGTACCAAGTAAACTGTCAAGATTGACAATATTATTGATATCACTATTACAAACTACAAAATTATTATCGTTACCTGCATTAGGTGAAGAAACTATAAAAACAGTAAACTCTGCAGTATCGCTATTACAATATCCATTTCCGGGAAGCATATATCTGATAATATATTGTCCGGTATCATAAGAGGCAAAACTATAATTTTGTGGATTTACGATAATATTTCCATTATAATCATTCCAAATACCACCCGATTGGGAATATCCTGATATATAATCATAAAGATTGACAAAATCCGCCGAATTTTGACAAACGGAAAAATCTTCACCCTGACCAGCTTCAGGAGCAGCTAAAGCAGTAATTATCCCGATAGCAGTATCTCCAAGGCAGGTTCCGTTTTCAGGTAAAACATACAAATATTTATAAATTCCCGCACTATCTAATGATATATTACCGGGATCAGATATCGTATCATTATTATTGTCAATCCAAATGCCTCCGATATTATAATTTTTTAATGAATCAAATAAATTTACGATACTATTTTCACAAACGGAATATCCATAATCATCTCCTGCATAAGGTGATGCAGTGATATCAATAAAAACAAATGCCGTATCATGTCCACAAGAGCCGGATGTAACATACATGAAACTGTCAATACCTACATCCGCATTGTTAAAAAGAACAGTATCCGGTTTTGAAATATCCACGGAATCTCCACCTGTTTGGATCCATATACCGGTAGAATCAAAACTTGTGCCTAAATATTCGTATAAATTAATTGTGTCTGTAGAACCAACGCAAAGACTCCCTGCGCCGTCAATACCTGCAAATGGGGCAGGTTCTATTATTACGGTAATCAAAGCATCATCTGCCGGGCATATACCATCATCTTCTATAACATAACTATAATGAAAAGTATCAACCGATAAACCGCCAAAATCAACATAATCAGGATCTGATAAGTCCACTCCGGAAGTATCAACATCGTACCAATTACCATTTGCATCATGGATACCTAATGCATCATTAAGACTTTGAATAGAATTTGATCCCCTGTAGCAAATATATAATGTAGAATCATTTCCAGCACTTGGAATTTGAAGTATATAAATTGTTACTATTGCTTCTTGAACATCACAAGGATAATTCTCTATATCATAGTAAAAATAATAAGTTCCTGCACTAGCACCCGACATATCAACATTATTAGGATCCGATATATCAAAACCGTCATTATTTGACCAAGTACCGTTATTATCATAATCATTTCCGAGATAGCTTTCAAGATCAATAAGGTCATCAGGAGCTCCGCAAAAAGTATCGTCTCCATCAATACCCGGATTTCCGGGAATAGAAACATCTATCGTTAATGTTGCACTTTGCGCATCGCATTTACCTTCAGCATCTTCGGTAGTATATGTAAAAGTATATGTTCCTTTATCCAAAGTTGTAAAATCAACACATTCGGGATAGCTAAGGTCTACACCGGAATTGTCATTATCCGTCCATTGTCCTCCCTGTTCGGGAGTTCCCCCTAAATTATAAAGCAAATTGAAACAAGTTTCCGTATTGCAGACTTCGACAAAATTATCTTCTCCGGGATTTGGAATATCAATAACAATTAAATCAACCGGTAATGTATCCGAATTACATTTATCATCCGAATCATCAGATAAAAATACATAAACAGTTGTTGTAGGAGTGGTAAATGCCGATGGGTCTGAAATAGCTGTTGTACAATCCTGATCTTCATACCAGTTTGCAGTTAGACCACCAGCTCCGTTTTTCAAAACATTATCCAATACGGTAAGGTCAAATGTGGCTTCTCCGTCAAAATCATAATCGCATTCTTCCAAAGGTCCTGCAGGAGAAATATCCAAATCTTCTTTAAATATCAAAGTCATATTATCAGGATCTATTGATTGGGCCTGACATCCGTTGTCATCAACCAGATCCGTCAGTAACAAAGTACCTGAACCAGTAATATATAAAGGGACATAAAGAGTATTTTCACCACTATCATAATATGGAAATATATTTCCCGAGTAGCAAATAGTTAATTGGTTATTTACGTCATAAGCCGGAATGGTAAAGGGTAAAGATATAAATCCTACAATTAATTTAAATGAAGCATCATAAGGTTCTGTTCCTCCTTCAATCACGGTATTGATTTCATTGCAATCACCTGGACAAAATACTGTTGTACCGTCTAAGGAAGCAACCGGAGACTGAAAAATTTCAACCACTTCACATTGTTGCGGATTACAATT
This sequence comes from Saprospiraceae bacterium, assembly GCA_026985735.1. Taxonomy (GTDB): domain Bacteria; phylum Bacteroidota; class Bacteroidia; order Chitinophagales; family Saprospiraceae; genus JADJGA01. The sequence continues at coordinate 12,429 of JALSPW010000056.1, read as the reverse complement.
ATTTGCAGATTCCTGATCCAGAATAGCACAAATATTATAAGTTCCTGGGGACATAGTACCTGAGGAGACAGATAAACTTGCTTCTTGATTGGGATCGGTTCCTGTCAAACCGCTATAAGGCACTGTTCCCAGAGAAGTTCCACCTGAATATGCATCTGCAGGAGGTGCTGCTCCCGGAAAATAAACGAAATCAATGCCAAAATCCTTATCTAGATTTGCACTTTGTCCCATATTGGCCAAGCCGGTTGCTGTGACATTAAAATCTTCATAATCGCACATAGCAGACGGATTGATTGTAATACCGTTAATTTCGGGACAAGGAGCGGTACAACTTGAGTTGATGTTATTGCAATCGAGGGTTCCGTTTTTTATAGCATTAATTAATATTTGATTTTCAGTAGAGTTTGCTTCTCCCGGGGTTTGAGTTGTAATAGTATAATTATTGCCGTCAAACCAATCTCCGCAATCAAGACCGATTGACTTATCACTAACTTCAGCAGGAGTAACATCCGGCATTACATTAACACTTCCGTATCTTAAAGCATGATAAAAACCTTCGGAGGAGTTTCTCGTTTGCATTATATCTCCTGAATTGGCCATTAAGACATAATTATAACTACCACCGGGGGTACCGCAAGGAGTATAATTTGAGTTAGTAGTATTTGGGCTGCTGGAACAACCGTCTATATCGGTTCCGGCTACAACATATAACCAGGGAGGATTATTTGCAGGGAGTCCCGGATAAGGGAAATTTTCATTATATATCAAAATAATGGCACCAGGATTAACGCTATTGAAAGTATTATCGAGTTTCAAATGCCCTGTTGCAGTTCCTTGACCTGCTTGGTTTATATTATTATCATCAATAATCCAACCTTCAAGATTTACCGGAGCAGTTGGGTTTGCAGGATCTCCTACGACTACCAATTCCACATATTCAGTACCACTTCCTGTTTCATTATATATTTCATTTACGAAAATTGCTCCTCCATTAGGGCATTGGGCTTCCAATTTATATAGAAAAAAGAAACCAATGATTAATCCAAATAAGATTTTTTTATTCATTTATTCTTAATTTCATAGTAGTTAACGGTAAAAAATTTTTGATGAAAAAAAACTCAAACAAAAATATTATACCTTTATAGGTACTTTTTATATAACAAACAAAGTTATAAAAAAAGAATGAAAAAAAGAATGATAATCTATATTATTAAAAAACTTTTATTTTTTTTTAAACCAATTTTGGAAACTCTTCAAATTTAATGAAATCCAAATCGGATGCAATAATATTTTCGTCAACTTGTTTCACTGTTTTCATTCCGGGAATTACAACATGGGTTGCAGGATGAGAAATACAAAACCTTAAACTCAACTGAGCCATGCTATAATCTTTATATTTATTAAAAAATTCAGACATTGTATCCAATTGATTTAGATATTTTTCCAGTTTATCCGGTGATAAATTTAATCTTCTGTGATCATCATCACCAAATCTGGATTCTTTTGTGAATTTTCCGGCTAATAATCCAAATAATATAGGAATTCTCACTATCACTCCAATATCATATTTCCGGGCAATAGGAAATAAAACTCTTTCCGCTTCCCTTTCAAGTAAATTATATCTTACTTGAATAACATCCAGTAACTCATGATGTCTTTCGAGAATAAATGCTTGATTTGTTTCCTGAAAAGACTGTACACTCCAACCTGCATGTTTTATTTTACCCGATTTTTTTAATTCTGCCAATGCTTCCCAGGGTTCATCTTTTTCCAATAATTCAACATCAGGACTATGGAGTTGTAATATATCCAATGTTTCAACTCCCAATCTTTTTAAACTTTGTTCTGCTGCAAAAATCAAATGTTTTTTAGAATAATCCGGATTAAAAGGAGTAGATTTGTGTGATTCGTTAATAAATGGATAAAAATTATTACCGGCTTTTGTAGCAATTATCAAATTTTTATTTTTTCCCCTTTCTTTAATAACTTTTGCTATTAATTCTTCCGAATGGCCAAATCCATAAGTATCGGCGGTATCTATAAAAGTAAGACCTTTGTCCAATGCTTCGTGCAAAGCTTTCATAGATTCTTTGTCATCCGTTTTTCCCCAATCACGACCGCTAATACCCCATGCACCGTATCCGACCGTTGATATTTTTGGTCCGTTAGAACCTAAATGTGTATATTTCATTGTTTAAATTTTTTTTATTCAAAATAATTATAAAATCTATTTATTTGTTTTTCAAGTTTGTTTTTTAATTGTTTAGCTTCTATGGTGGTTTTTGCAGAAATCAAATTATGCATGGTTTCTTCCATTGAATTAAAAAATTTATGCAAATTGTTCCAGGTTTCTCCTTTATTGTTTTTATCCAAAAGTATTATTTTTGCTTTTTTAAAAATTTCTTCACCCAATTTATTGTAATCTTCAATATTTTTGCCTTTAAAATTTATGAGAATTTTTTTAATCGTATTTATTGTATTCATAACTTCCCCTGAAATTTTTATTTTTTTTCCGTTTTTTAATTCAATTTTTCCACCTTCTATTGGATTCTTTTGCATGGCAGTATGAAGACTATCATACCAAACGGGTTTTTCTATTTCATTTTCAAAAATATATTTTGCTATAATTCTGATGGTATCATCTGAAATATGATATTGCGCAGGCATTGTATTGAATTTTCTTAAAGCACCGGGCATTAGAGCTAATTCTTCAGATGGATTTTTAGCCCATTTTACAATAGCATCAACAAACTCTTTTTCTGTTTTAAAAACAGGTAAATAGTGTTCTTTTACACGGAATAAAGGTGGAGCTATCATTTTATCACGGGAAACCGGCATATGACAAATATAACAATTTTGTTTCATCAAAATATATCCTGTTTTTTCTTGTTTAGTGTTTGTCTTTTGTGTACTATTGCAACCGGATAATATTGCAATGACTAAAACGATGTTAAATATTCTCATAGTTATTTAATTTTTGTTTCTTCTTTTTCTCATTTTTTTTCTCATTTCTTTTCCTCCCCATGGATATATTTCTTTGGCTTTAAATGTCTTATCATCGATTTTAAAACCGGTTATTTTTATTTTCTCTCCTTTTTCCAAAGATACTGCATTGGCAACAAAAGCCGAATCAATATAGATAGTCCATTTGTTTTTATCAAAATCATTAAACTCTAAAATTTCATTTTTCACTTTATAAATAACTCCGGCAAGATTACCTTTGTCAGGATTTTGCCATATCTTTTCTTTTCTTTTTTGAATACTTTCATAAAACCCCGTTCTGATAGCAAAAGCATTCTCAAACCAAGCAGCACCTCCTCCGATAAAAAACGCAGTTCCTATTATTATACTCAATCCGACATTGATTGCAATGAGTTTTGAAAAAGTAAATTTATATCCCTTTTGGGAGTAATAAATAGCATAAAGTGAGCCAAAAATAAAAATAATTAATAACACCAACCAAAAAAATGGTAAAATTGATAAAAATAATTCCAGTTTTGAATGTCCTATATGAGATAATAATTCAAAATCGGTTTGTTGAATGGCGAACAAGATAATAGAGAAAGATATTGCGCCTATCAATACGAATAGAAAATATATTACCCATACTGATATATTGCTAAGATTAAAAAGCCATTTAGGTTTAGGTTTAATTTTATTTTTTTTAATTGTTTCTATTATTTTGTCAGGATTTCCCATAATATTTAATTTAAATGTTCAAGTTTAATTTTATTGTTTTTTATAACTTTAGCAAAAGCTTTTTTAGCTCTATTTATACGTGTAGCCACTGTACCTTCAGGTATTTTTAATATATCCGAGATTTCTTCATAATCCATATTTTCCAAAAACTTCAATACAAGCACTTCCTTATATTTTTCAGATAACAAATTTAATGCTTCAAGTATTTTTTGTTTTTTTATTTTTTCTTCTTTTGAAATAGTTGTGTCTTCATTTTCTGTTTCATATATATATTTTTCTTTAAATTTTTCTAATGATTGGCTTTTTCTCCATAATGAAACAGTTTCATTGTGGACAATCCTGTATATAAAACTTGAAAATTTAATTGTTTTATCATATCCATTAATATTTTTCCATATTTTAAGAAATGAATTTTGTAAAATATCTTCTGCTTCTTCTTCACTAAAATTTGAAATTTGAGAAATATATCTTTTTAATTTCTTTTCATACCGGATGTAAATACAACGAAAATAATCAACATCATCAATGGATTTTGAAATAATTTCCATATCGCTTAAAGAATCACAAATTTGTTTTGTTACCGGCATAAATTGGATTTAAATAAAAAATAATTCATTGTTTAATGAATTGAATTATATGTTTTTTTAGCAAGTCCTATGGTAATTTATACGCATTAAAAAGCAAATTCTTTCATTTTAAACTGAATAATCCCGGATATTTAATGAACTATTATAATAAAACCGCTAATAAGATTAAAACAAATATAAACAATATATTCCTATATTATCATTTTCAAGCTGAGGAAATAAAGAAATATTCTTTGTTTTTAAAAAAGGATTAAATGACTTTAACGGTTCACAATAATAAACTAAATTTGTAATAAGAATACCTATTCCTGCTCCTGTCAATACATCCGAAAGCCAATGTCTGTCGTTTAGTATTCTGAAAGCACCTGTTGTCGTAGCAAAAAAATAACCGGAATATGCGATAATCGGGGAAGAATCTTTAAATTCATTATACAGAACAGTCGCATTGGTAAAAGCAAAAGAAGTATGTCCGGAAGGAAATGCGTACGGAGTTCCATCAGGTCTTGTTTTATTAGTAATATGTTTTAGACCTAAAACAATAGCTGTAGTCAAGGCATTTGATATGAAAAGATTTTTTGTTTGATTAAACCAATGATTTTTTGCCTTTAGACCTAAAACATCTGATAAATATAATTCAAATGCCGGTGCATATTGAATATAATCATCAATTTTATAGTGATAATTATTACCGGTATTTTTTCTAATATCATCTCTGAAATTATGTTCAAAATCACTTCCGTTTACAAGTAACCCGGCAGCTATTAATGTAGCCGGGAAAATAGTTTTTTTATATACAGTTTTATAGGATGTGTCTTGAGCATTAATTGTCAATCCATTCAGAAAAAATATAAAAATAAATGATAATTTTATATTCATTTAAATTATTTATTATTATTGTTGTTGATTTTTGTTTATTGCTTCTTTTGCAAGTTTCATAAATGAGGATATTGCTAATGCACTTTCTTTTTTTATTAAAACACGACCTGTCCGGTCTAAAAACATAATGGTAGGAACTGTTTTAACATTATACAAGAATGCCAGATAATGATCTCTGCTATTGTCTATATCAAGTCTGTAACTGACAAATTTTTCATTTACGAAATCACATAAAGGCTTATAAGAATAAACTTCTTCATCCATCACTTTGCATGGTGTGCACCAATTGGCCGTTATATCTACAAAAATCAATTTATTTTCTTCTTTTGCTTTATTTAAAATTTCATTCATTGTACCACCATAATAAAATTCTATTAAATCACCTTGTTTGTTGTATATGTGATTTGAATCGGTAGTTTTTTTTGAACCGAAACAGGATGATAAAAAAATAATTAAGCTAAAAGAAAATATATATAAGGAAACAGTACGCATATTTATTTTATTTAAATTTAAATAACTAAGGTTTTCAAAATTACATAAAGAATTAAAATAAAACTAAAAAACACAAAAAAATGCATTTTATTTTTGCTTTATTTCATCTCTTGTTCCCTGTGCCTTAGTACGACATTAACATTGTATTTGTTTTTCAGGTAGTTTGCAAAATATTCCGCCATATAGACAGAACGGTGCTGACCTCCGGTGCAACCGAAATTAATCATAAGGTTATTAAAATTTCGAGCAAGATAGTTTTCAACGGAAATGTTTATAATTCCTTTTACATTTTTTATAAAATCATGAACAGTTTTTTCTTTATTTAAAAATTCTATCACTTTAAGATCTTTTCCCGTTAGATTTTTATATTGTTCAAATCTTCCGGGGTTGTTCAAAGCTCTGCAGTCAAAAACAAATCCTCCTCCGTGACCGGTCTCATCTACGGGGATTCCTCTTTTATATGAAAAACTATTTACGGATATAGTTAGTTTTTGTCTTTCTTTACCGATTTCAAGAAGTTTTTCCGAATTCACCATTTTATGTAAAACAGACATTAAAGTAGGTAATTTTACCGGTAATTCCACTTTCTCAAGAATTTCTTTCATATTTTGTAAAGCATAAGGAATACTGGCAAGAAAATGAGCCTTTTTCTCGTAAAACCCCCTGAATCCATAAGCTCCCATTGCCTGCATAATCCTAATCATGACATATCCGTAATAGTAAGATTTAAATTTTTTCTTGTCAAAATTTATATATTTTTCCAAAACAGATACATAATGGTTTAGCAATTCTTCTCTGATATTATTGGGTATTGCAGCTTTTGCATCATAAAGTAAAGAAGCTACATCATACTGTAAAGCTCCTTTTCTTCCACCTTGATAGTCAATAAAATATATTTCTTCATCTTTTAGCATTATATTTCTAGACTGAAAATCACGATAAAGAAAATAATTTCTGTCAGCGGTTAGTATGTAATCTGTAAAAGTTTGAAAATCATCTTCAAGTGCCTGCTCATCAAATTCTATTTGGCCTAATTTTAAAAAATAGTATTTAAAATAATTCAAATCCCACATCATTGATTGTTTATCGAATTCAGACCTGGGATAACAATATACATACGGCATACCTTCTGATGCTATTATTTGAATTTCAGGAAGTTTTTCAAGAACTTTTTTATAAATGCTTTTTAATTTTGCCGGAAACGATTCTGTTTTACGTTTTTCTTTTAAAAAAGAGAAAAGAGTAATATCGCCAAGATCTTCAAGAAGGTAAACATCGTTTTCCAAATCAACATCATATAATTCCGGAACATTGATTCCTTTCTTCAAAAAGTGCTTCGTAAATTCAATAAATGCAATATTTTCTTTTCTATCCGAATTTTCAACACCTATTGCTATTTTATTTTGGGATTTTATACGATAATATTTACGACTGGATCCCGATAAAGGCAGCGGAGTAATCTTATACGGTGTTTCGTCAGACCATTTTATGTATAAGCTAATTAGCGATTCATTCATTTTATATATTGGATTTTATTGATAATTGTAACGATAAGATGTTTTACTCTATTATAATCTTATCTATTATTAATTCTTTACCGGAACTATTATAAATTTTTATAAAATATATTCCTTTCATTAAAGAAGATATATTTATTCTCTCTGATTCTTCTATATTTTTTGCTATATAAACCGGTTGACCGTATACATTGGATATTGAAAATTTGTTTGCTTTAACTTTATTGCCATTGAACTTTACAATCAAATAGTCACTTGCGGGATTAGGATAAATATTGATATTTGATGCGATATTACCGGCTGTACCTGTTGCTACATTATTAATAATATTGGCAAATGCATATTGTCCGGCTTTTAGACCTTTGATGATTATATTTCCCTTTCCGTCAATTGGTGAAAATTTTTGTTTTTTTGTATTTTCCAAGGGCATCCAATCTTGAGTAGCATCCTTTCTATATACGATTGTAATGGAATCTTCACTATAACCGGCTAAATCAAAATCAAGTTCATCTTTGCTACTGCCGTCATAAAAAAATGTTGCCGTTATATTATTGTTTTCAGGCAATATTCCGGTAATATTCCAAAAATGACTATTGGAAACTTTTAAAGTCAAATCTGGATTTTTATTTTTTGCCGTATCCGGAGCACCACGGATATGTTCCACAAACAAAAACAAACTATCTGTTTCAAGATTTCTTGTAGTAATGCTTATTTTACCGTATTTCAGATTATAAGATTTATTGTTTTCAAGATAAACAGTTTCACCCAATTGTCCTATGTTTAGCTTTTGATTTTGATTTATTATCCAAAATGCCGGTTTAAAAGGTAAATCAACGGAAACAGAGTCAAATTGATTTGAGACTATGAAGGTTTTATCAAATGGATTGAATTTATCATCATAAAAAGTTATTTCCAAAGGTATATTACAATAATAATGCGGTGCATGATGCAATTTTTGTTCTATGAATAATTTTAAATTATTATTTCCGGATAATATATGTGTTGAATCTATTTCAAATGAACAAAATCCAGGAGAATATATCCAGTCATCGAAAAAACAAGAAAGATCAAGACCTGTACTTTCTTCAAGTTGGGTTTCAAATTGTTCTGCATCAAGATGACTAAAAGCATATTTTTTTAGAATTGATTGCATGCCGGTTCTATATAAAGAATCTCCCATATAAGTACGAAGATTGTGGATTACCGCTGCTCCTTTGTTGTAGGTAGTGGTTCCGTAAGTGTGATCCAAAGGCATTCCGGACAGTGCTCTGTACCCGTCATCCCGGATATGTGCAGTAGTTAAAACTTTCAATTGATTATCTTTCAGGATTTCTTTAAATTTTTCTTTACCATAAAAATATTCGACAAATAAATGCCAACCGTATTCGGCAGTTCCTTCCTTTATCCACATATCATAAGCTGTTGTCAGGGTGGTTATATCTCCCCACCAATGATGAGCGAGTTCATGAGCCATTACTCCCATTGTTACCTCCGGATTGCCATCATTTCCCAGAAAGTCATTAAATGCGATATTGGTCGGATGCTCCATTGCACCATGAGAGGTCAAAGCATATCCTACTCGGCTCCATTGATATGGACCGTACCAATATTCAAGAGCTTCCAATGCAAAAGGCAAATAAGCAAAGGAGGTTTTTACATTGGCGGTATCCTGAGGCTGAGCCACTAGTTTTATTGGAATATTTCTTTCCATACCTTGAAAATTCCAATTTATTTCTTTATAATTTGATGCTGCTACACCTGCGAGGTAAGTAGGAATTTGTTTTTGCATCCTGTAATGATATTCTTTTTTACCATTTACCAAAGTATCTACACCGAGATAAATTCCGGTACAATAAGCGACATGATCCGGTTTGGTAATAATATCAAAATCATAAGTAGATCTTTCTACAAAATTATCAAAACAAGGAAACCAAGATCTTCCATAATTATGTGGAATCGAAGCCAATCCTACTCCAAGGTTGTAAGCAACTCCTTTATCAAAATAAAAACCGCCAAAGCCAGAAGGGTCAATTACCGATTTCCCATGATAAAATACAGATACCCGTAAAGTATCACTTATGTTTAAAACAGTATCGAAATTTATTTTTAAAAAAGGACTTTCATAAACGTAACTTACCGGAAGAGAATCATATAATACGGAATCAATATCCATTTCCAATAAATCGAAAATTATATAATTCAGATTTTCCATTTTGGGAGTAAAATCAATATCACATTGTCCTTTAAGTATTTTAGTACTAAAATCGGTAATATCAATTTTGATATGATAATTAATAATATCAAAAGTATCCGATCTGAACGTCAATTCTTCAGCATATTTTAATTCTTTATCCGTAAACCCCGTATTTTTAAATTTGGATTTTACATATTTACATCCGTATTTTTCGAAATCACCCTGAGCATTTGATTGATTTGAAAAACCGGATAAGAATAGTATGAGAATAAAAAAATAAAAAATCTTCATTTGTTTTAATTTTTTTTTCAGTAAAGCTACATAACGATATTAAAAGCAATTATTTGGGATAAAAATCCTATTAAATAACCCATATATACCTGTTTTGTAGTATGAGCATCCATGTATAATCTAACTGTCCCAATTAAACCGGCAAATAATATTACCATCAACAAAATAAAATAAATATTTATGGTGTATTGTCCCAAAAAATCTAAATTTAAATATAATGTATCATATTTTAATCGGTATTTCATCAACAATATAGCGGCAACAAGTCCTCCCATTCCAACTGTGTGGAGGCTTATTTTTGTGAAATTATTTATAAAAAAAGAAATAAAAACGGAAAAAACACTTCCGAGTAAAAAAGCGGCAAAAATAATAGGCACGGAAGCGGTGTTTTTGTAATTTAAGAATAACCACATATAAACAATACCTACGATAATTAACGGACCAACACGTTCCATACGGTCTTTCATGCTAAAAGACTTGATAACATTAAGTTGTTTTAATATTAAAATGGAAATGACAGGTATAATAATTAAACTTACCATAGTGTATGTGAAAAATATCACCTTTACTTTTTCGTCCTGTATTCTGAATAAATATGGATTGATAGCCATCAGTAATGCCAATACGTAAACAAGAATAAACAACGGATGAAAAAGAAGAGATAATATTTTTGCCAAGATTTTCATAATTTATCTTTTTTTTCAGTTTGGATTTCGGATTTTTTTATTGGTCCGGCTAATTTATATACCAAAAAACCTATTCCGACCAGAAAATGCAATATCACTATTGCTACAACGATATAAAGAAGGGTATTGTCACCTCTCATAATGAATTTGTTTATTTTGAAAATCAAAGATATAAATAATCTGAAAGTATATCGCAGGAATTAATAAAAAATCATTTGTATTTACTGATATAATATCATTCAATAATCCTCAAACCTATCAATTTATCATATCTTCCACCAAAAGGACGGTGGTATACTAAAATCATATAGTCGTTTTCCGTTTCGAACCATGAGCCTTCCATGGCGGAAAGATCTATTTTATCATCATGATTTACCAAGGCGTAATAATAATCATAAACACCTTGTTTTAGAAGTATTTTGCCTTTATAAGCAGATTCCTGTTTGTTGTATTTTAGCTTATTTTCATCATACAATTGCCAATCGCAAAATCCACCTATTACATAGACGTCATAATTTTTTACCGGAGCCAATGTTTCCAAAGTGAAATAAACATCCGTATATTGTCCTGTAATACTACCATTAGGATTGTCACTGTTTAAAATAAGAAAATTTCCATTTATATCTTTATGAAAAAAATAATTACTGTATTTTCTAATCATATCATTTTCAAGAATGACATCGACACCTCTTCTGTTGATTTCAATGGAATGAATTTCAAGATTGGTAGCATTGAGGGTCCGCGTATCAAAATATCTGAATTCATTTAATGCCATAAAGAGGAAGGGGTCAAAAGCATCAAATTCCAATTTGTCTCCTAATAAATATTTTGGTTTTACATTGCTGACGGCATCAATCCATCTGTCATTTTGTAATACGGTGACAGTTAGTTCCTTTAGAGGATCTACTACTGCATAATCTTTGATGTTTAGATTGATATTCAAACTTTGATGGGTATTATATTTTGATACATTTTTAGAGTGTTGTATATAGGCATTTATACCGATTTTATTATCAACAACTAAAAATCTTTTAGTAATCACAGGTTCGTCATCTTCATTGAAAACAATCAGAATATAATTGCCCGAAATTGTCCATTTTGTATTTGTATTCGGTAATGTCAGTGAGTAATGTGTATATTGAAGCAATGTGAAAGAAGAGTTGTTTTTGTTTTTTATCTCTTCTCTGTTGAATCCGTCAAGATAGTCAACTTCTTCCAAATTGCTTATATTCCAATTTCTATCACAATGTATTATGGAATAATAATAATCTTTGCTATCCCCTTCGATATCATCAAAAGATAAGATCAAAACAGGACTTCCGGATATATCGGAAACAGGATAGTTTAAAGGATTATTACCCGCATAAAATTTTGCAGATTTAATATTTTCCGCATATACATAATCTTCAGTATAAAAATTTTCCTGGGCATAAGAAAATACGAAAAAAAATGATAGGAATATAACTTGGCTTATGCGCATAAGAATAAATTTGATATTTTAGTCAAGTATGCTGTTAAAGTGTTTTTGATATATAAACAATAATATTATAACTCAAAAGCATTTTGCCGGAGTACTTACTATTATTATAACGTTATTATTTTGATTTTAATATATAATGGTTTTTATGAAGTGTTGATTTGTGTTTATTTACAAAATAGAAATCCGGATATTTGATTATTTTAGAGCTTCTTTGTATTTATCTATCATTGATTGAATATCCGTAGACCTATAGCCAACCCATCTGTTGATTTCTTTACCATTATTATCAAACATAATAACGGAAGGAAAACCTCTGACATGATATTTTCTTGATAGATTTTGATTATAATTTGTTTGTTCGGGGCTAAGTTTATTTTCTCTTTTTCTAGGAAAATCCAACATTACCAAAACAAGATTTTTATTTGCAAATTTTTCAAATTTTTCATTCTCCAAAATATCATGATGCAATTTTTTACAAGGAGGACACCAATCGGAACCGGTGAAAAGAGCAAAAACATGTTTGTTATTTTTTTTCGCTATTTTAAAACCCTCTTCAAGGTTTGTTATCCAGCCATGTTCGTTTTTTGTTTCTGTTTTATTGGTATTG
>JALSPW010000055.1 GCA_026985735.1 Saprospiraceae bacterium | reverse complement strand
TAAATGGTGAATTATGAATGGTGAATTATGAATGGTGAATTACGAATTAAAAATTACGAATTACGAATTGGATAAAAGAGATTGATTTATTGAATTTGGAAATGTTCTATCGGTATGGAGTATGCCTTTAAATGGCGTTTCAAGTTTATTTGAAACAAAAGAAAAGCCTAGCGGAACTTACCCCAATCTTGCATTGGGGATGACATATTATAGCCGGACAAGTGAGCGGGGTAAACTTTTTGTTAACCTATTTTATGTGGACACATTACTCAATACCATGCATCATTTTTAATATTTTCTTTCTGAAAATAACCAAAATCAAAGCAGCTAATACAGGGACGATTGTAAATATAAGGAAGAATCCGGATAAACCTACACTCTCCGATACATCATCCATATAGCTAGCCATGGTACCGGCCAGTTTTCCTGCCATAGCTGTAAATATATACCAAATTCCAAACATGAATGCTATCATTCTGGCAGGGGCGAGCTTACTTACATAAGATAGACCAACCGGTGATAATGACAATTCGCCCATTGTGTGAAGCAAATATGCCAGAATCAACCATATCATACTTACAGATGCAGTTGAAGCTCCTTTCTCTATACCTGTAGCTCCGATGGAAAGAAATCCAAAGCCCAAAGCAAGAAGTGTTAATCCCATTGCAAATTTCAACGGTCCGGGAATATTTGTTTTTTCCCATAATTTGGAAAATAAAGGAGCAAGAGTGATAATGAAAAACGGATTCAATACCTGAAACCAGGAAGCGTCAACCTCTACATTGTTACCACTGTATTTGTGCCATAATCTGAAGATAGCGATTAGCCAAATGATAGTGAAGCTCAAACTTGTAAATAAAATCGTTAATGGATATTCTTTAACTATTTTTATCGCAAGTTTATAGATTATCCAGGTCAATATCAATAGAGGGGAAACAGATAATATGATATCAACTACCTGAAATATCGTTTCCCAGGTCCCCGTTAAAGCTCTATTGGTATAATCTCTTGCGAAAATAGTCATTGATGTTCCCGCCTGTTCAAAACTGGCCCAGAAAAATACTACAAAAAAAGCAATGATGAAAATAACAATTATTCTGTCCTTTTCTACTTTTTTGTACCGGATTACCCTGCTTATTCCGAGTCCAACAAAAATTAAAATTGAAAGGATGAAAAATATATTTGTTAATCCGACAGAAAATTGATTTCCGGACAATGAGATATTAAATAAATTTTCCGTAAGAAAGTGGTTGCCTCTTGTTACTACTGCAAACAACCCGTCTATAATCCAGGTAACACCAAAAAAGCCGCCTATTAGGGAAATAATATTATCTTTTTTTGTAAAAGGTACTCTGTCCTTTAATTCTTCTTTTGAAAGATCCCGTACCTTAGGTTGAGGTTTGCTCGCTTCTTCCCCAAAGATATTTCTAGCAAAATAAAATTGAAGCAATCCAAATAGCATAAAGATACCTGCTAATCCAAATCCCATACTCCAGCTTATTTGTTCACCAAGCCAACCTACCAACATCGTTCCGATAAATGCTCCGGCATTGACACCCATATAAAAAATGGTATAAGCACCATCTCTTTTGCTGCTACCCGGAGGATACATCTTACTTATTATCGAGGACATATTGGGTTTGAAAAATCCTGTTCCTACTACCAAAAGCAAAAGTCCGATATAAAAGAAAAATTTTAAATCCATTTGTACCGGCAAATCCGCCAAAGCCAAAGATGCATGACCAAGTGTTATGATTACGGCACCTACAATCACCGTTTTGACATGTCCCCATTTATTATCGGCTACCCATCCTCCCATCAATGGCATGATATATATTAGCATTACATACCAGCCAAAGAGTATCATCGCTTCTTTTCTACTCCATTCCCAACCGCCATCTATCAATTTGGAAGTAAGAAATAATACTAGTAAGATTCTCATACCGTAATAACTGAATCGCTCCCACATTTCAGTAAAGAACAAAACAAATAATCCCACGGGATGTCCTAATAACTGTTTTTGATTTTCTGCACTACCTGTATTTTTCATTTTATTGATTTTTTTCCGGATGCACTCAATTTGTGTAGTTGCATTTATTTTATTTGCCAAGTCCAATTTTTATTCCCAAATAAGGATAAATATATATATCTGAATCTATAAATTCTCCAATAGGTAAAATTGCTCCGTAGTCCAACGTTAAGCCTTTAAACATTGTCCTGGCTCCAAACATTGATAGGGATGTAAAATCGGTTTCGTTATCTAATATAAAATAATTGTCTGTCATGAGAAAAGTTCTACGAGAAACTTTATATTTACCACTTAATGTATACAAACCGGGAGAAAATTCACCTTCAACATAGCCATAGTTGAAACTTAATGTGATATTATTGTTACGGTTTCCCACAGTAGCTGCTGCATAAAAAAATGTCGGAACAGTAAAATCAATATCGAGTCCTATAACAGCACCGGCCATTATTCCTCCGCTGACATTGAGTTTGTCTTTTAAAACCGGGTAGGAAAATTTTGTTTTTAACCAAACCGGAGATGGAGTTCCGGCAAATAAAAATAATGGAACAACTCCAACTCCTGCAGAAAAATAATCTGTTATTCCATAATTTAATTCATTGATAAACACCCATGTATTTGCATAATATCCTTCTCCTTTTTTAAGATTGTAGCCGCTTGTTCCTAAAAAGTACCGGGAAGGATAATCTTTGTATTTATTTGTGGTTTTAATCTCGTTTTTTATGGATGACCCCTGTGTATAATTAAAATCTATACTTCTGATATTGTTTTTTTTGATAGTTATATTTCCTGCAGATTTGGTTTTTATTCGGATTATTTTATTTGTTTCTTTTAATAGTTTGCCTATGAAAATATTACCGTCATTTGTTGTTATTGCAATTGTTTTTTTTATATGTTTTTTCCCTTGCGCATTAACAAAATTATTGAATGAAAAAAACATTAATACCGATAGAGAAATAACCAAATAATTTTTCAGATTCATAATATTTAATTTTAATTTTCAGTGTTTTGTAAAGACTCAGGAAATTTAAACCGAGTTTTTATTTGTAGATACTGTTTAATGAAACTGTAAATATAATAATTTAATGTAATTGTTGGGAATAAAATTAATGATAAATATAACTAATTAGTGTTTGTTTATAAAGTGCTTAATTT
The DNA here is from genome assembly GCA_026985735.1 of Saprospiraceae bacterium. GTDB lineage: Bacteria > Bacteroidota > Bacteroidia > Chitinophagales > Saprospiraceae > JADJGA01. The sequence goes on along the minus strand of JALSPW010000055.1, from coordinate 13,635 downwards.
TTAAAACAAGGATTTTTGATGAGGTTTCACTTTTCTGAGGCGAAGTGATGCCTTAGTATCAGTGAGTTGAGGAAAATAAAATATCACAAAAAGATTATTTTTAAATAATAATGACTTTACGGATAGACACTTATTACTTAGAAAAAACATTTTGACTGAAAATTTCCCCTATACATTTTAATACATTCAGGGATTTGCATAAATGTTTTTAGTCATTTTTTATTAAAAGTTGTCAATTTGTTTCAGTTATTGACATTTGGAGAAAAGCTAAAATGCCAGTTATATTCCTTCGCACGAATGATATATTGAGTGTGCGGTTTTGACCACCATGAATCATCCCCGCCGACTCCTGTATGTTTATAATCTATTATTATTTCGTTGTAGTCTGATTCTTTTAAATCGTATAAATGCAAACTTCCTCTTTTTTTTCTGTCCAATGTTTCCAGAGTATATGGTAAGGCTGAAAATTCCAAAAGAGGCTCACCTTCAAATTTTATTATGGTGTTATCTCCTGAGAAAGATACCCACCTTGTATCTGTTTTATGTCCTGTTTCTTGCAGGCTGGAATAATTGAACGGTTGTTTTTCAACAGTGCTTTTGTATTTACCTACAAAGGCTGATGTTTTCCTGTCGCAATAGTTTTCATGTGGACCACGACCATACCATTCGATTTTATCAATTTCTTTTGGTATATGGAATCTTGTTCCGAGTCTTGGAATTAACGGCAAATCATGTTCGCCCGGAATCAAATGATTTACTAAGGTGATTTTTCCGTTATCTTCGATAATATATCCTATTGAGAATTTCCAATCTGAACCTTTGATATTATATTTAAATATAAATAACTCGCCGTTGCTTCCTCCGTAAAATATATTTTGTAGCCTAAGTTTGTTTTTAATATTTTTCCAAAAAGCATTTTCATTATTGAAATTTGCTCCAAAATCATTATCGGTAAGTGGACGCCAGAATTCGGGGATACCCCCGGTTTTTATCAAAAGTTTATTTTTATAATAGTAATCTTCTATGAATCCTGTGATTTTATTTATTTTGAAAATGAAATTATTTCCGGTGACAATAAATTTATCTTCTGTCTCTTTTATTTTAATATTACTATTTGAGAAATTTCCTATTATACTCAAAGGGGTTATATTTGGATATAGTTTGAATTGTTCTTTGGCAATTATAAATCCTTTTTCAATTATAGCTTGCGGTTTTGTTGTTTTTATTTCAAGATTAATGAAGTATTCCTTATCTTTTTTTATTCCGGTTTTATCGATAGGAAGTTTATATATCTGACTTTTTCTTGGATTTATATTTAGATGATTTAAAATGCCGCTTTTGATAGTATCACCGTTTTCCAATAATGTCCAATATAAATCGTAATCCTCAAAAGCAGCAAAGAAATTTTTATTTGTAATGCGAAATTCATTATTTGAACATTGTAGTCTTTCAAAATTAATATTTTGATATACTTTTTTTACTTCTTGTAATCCGGGATGAGGAGTTCTATCGGCATTTACCAGGCCATTCATGCAAAAATTAGCATCGGAAGGAATGTCTTTTCCTCCAAAATCACCTCCGTATTTCCAATATTTCTTGCCTTTTTCCGTATAAGCTGCAATTCCTTGATCTACCCAATCCCAAATAAAGCCTCCTTGTAATTGATCATATTTTTCTATTACATCCCAATAATCCTGAAGATTACCTGTGCTATTGCCCATTGCATGAGCGTATTCACACATGATTAAAGGTCTTTTATGCGGTTGGAGCGCATACGCTGTCAAATGCCCTATGTCGGCATACATTGGGCTGTAAATATCAACATAAGATTTATGACCTGCTCTTTCATATTGTATGGGACGTGAAGAATCCCTCCCGTGTATCCATTTTGACAACATCTCAAAATTGTATCCGTCACCTGCCTCATTTCCCAAAGACCATATTATGATAGAGGGGTGGTTTTTATCCCGCTCAACCATACGCTTTGCCCTTATCAAATGAGCATCTAACCAGGTGATATCTTTTGCTAGACTTTCTTTACCATAACCCATTCCGTGGGATTCGATATTAGCCTCATCAATCACATAAATTCCGTATTTGTCACATAATTCATACCAATATGGGTCATTTGGATAATGGCTTGTCCTTACAGCATTGATATTGTTTTGTTTCATTAATTTTATATCTTTCAACATTAATTCTTTCGATACAACATGGCCGGTAAACTCATCATGTTCATGACGGTTGACTCCTTTAATAAGAATAGGTTTTCCATTTATCAGAAGATGACCGTTTTTTATTTCAGAAGTGCGAAATCCTACTTTTTGATGAATCAGATCTGTGATTTTATTGTTTTTGTCTTTGAGTGCAATATACAAATCATAAAGATTAGGAATTTCAGCCGACCAGTTTTTGATTCCTTTTATTACAGGGCTTATAAAATTAAATGTTGTTTTGTTGTAGTATGAAATTTCAGATTTTGTGTATGTTTTATAAAGGATTTTGTCGCCGTCTTTTAATAATATTTCAAGATTGAAACCTTTAGGTATTTTTGATTGATAATTCTTTAGTTTAACTTCCAAATCAAAAGATGCATCTTTATAGTTGTTCTCCAGATGCGGTTTAAAGAAACAATCAAATATTTGAAAATCAGGTTTTGAATATAGAAAAACGTCTCTTTCAATACCGCTTATTCTCCAAAAGTCCTGACATTCCAGGTATGAACCGTCAGACCAGCGGTAAACTTCCAATGCTAATTTATTTCTACCTTGTTTTATGAATTTTGTAATATTAAATTCGGCCGGTAGTTTGCTACCTTGACTATATCCGGCTTTTTTCCCGTTAATCCACAAATACATTGCCGATTTTACAGCACCGAAATACAATATAATCTGGCGGTCTTTCCAGCTTTCAGGTATTTCAAAATATGTAACGTAAGATCCGACAGGGTTCCAGTCTTTTGGCAAATAGGGAGGAGTAGGACGTTTGTCTTTCGGCATAAATTCGTATGATTGATTTATATATATAGGAATACCATAACCTTTTATTTCCCAATTTGCGGGAACATCTATTTTATCCCAATTACTAATATCATAATCGTTTTTATAAAATTTTTTAGGTCTGTTTTCCGGATTTTTTACCCAATTAAAACTCCATTTGCCGTTTAATGATTTGTAAAAACCGGATTTTTCAGAATCTTTTGGAATGCTATATTTTAGATTTGATTGCGGAATATAAAAAACATGTGGATACTCTTTGTTAATTTCAAATACATGTTGGTTTTGCCAATCAGGAACTTGTGAAGTTAGAGGGAAAATAAATAATATTTGAAATAAAAAAAGTAGTTTAATTTTCATTATCGGATTTTTTAGAATGGCGCCAAAAATACAAAAATAGTTGTGTTGAGAAAAAAAAGTCAAAGAAAATTATTACTCATTTACATTTTTATTTTTTAAATAACAACCCGGATATGCAGGTATAGGAAAAACGAATTTTAACTATAGAAATACACATTTTATAAATAATTACAAATGAATGATTTTAATGAAAATGTTGAAATTTTCTTCTTAAAGATAAAGGAAGTTTTATATTTTTAAAATTTTATAGACAGACTTTATTTAAACCGATATATTTTATAATAATGGAAAAGCCTGAAAATAAAAATATGAGCAATTGAATCAATATAATTCTCTAATAGCAGTTGCTTTTTTCAAAATTCATATAGTTTTTAAATTCATTATTTGGAAATAATAATAAATCTTTTTATTTTGCAGTTTTCAATAACTGTATATCTGATTTTTTTCGATTTAATATAAAAATAATAAAAATTTGATATAATAAGTTATTATTTTACCTGAAAATTAAAACTTATGGAAAAGAATATTCCCGTTAGCAATATTGTAGAAGATAAAAATCCTGATTTTATTTTTTTTAAAGATCAAAAAATACAAACTGCCAAATTACTGGAAGAATATGATAATCTTAAGCGTAAGCGTGCTAAAAAAGAGAAGTTTACAGCAAAAGCTATACGGAAGTTAAAAGAAATTGAAGACCTTAAACCTTATCAGGCAGAGTTGATCAAACTGCAAAATCACCTTGAGAAAATAAACGGTAAAATGATGATTCTTTTTGAGGGTAGAGATGCTTCGGGAAAGGGGGGTACAATAAGAAGAGTAACCAGATATATGAATGAAAAGCATTATCGTGTGGTTGCATTGGGTAAACCTACTGAGGAGCAAAAAACACAATGGTATTTTCAAAGGTATGTACAACATTTTCCTCATTCGGGAGAAATTGTTTTGTTTGATCGTAGTTGGTACAATCGTTCTATGGTGGAACCTGTATTTGGATTTTGTACTCAAAAAGAATATGATAATTTTATCAAGGGAGTAAAGGGGTTTGAAAAAGATTTGGTACGTCAGGGCGTGATATTGGTGAAACTTTATTTTAGTGTGACAAAAGATGAACAAGCATTAAGATTTGAAAGAAGAAAAACGGATCCTCTCCGTCAGTGGAAATTGAGTGAGGTCGATCTTCAGGCTCAGGATAAATGGGATGAATTTACAGTGATGAAGTACAAAATGCTTGAAGCATCTCATTCCAGACAAGCTCCTTGGACTATAATTAGATCAAATGACAAGCATACTGCAAGGAAAGAAGCTATGAAAGTTATATTGAACCAGTTGGATTATGAAGGCAGGAATATGGATTTGGACTTCACATTAAATACGGATATTGTAGTTTCAGGTGCTCATGAATTAGAGATTATGGACAGACATTTGAAGAAAGAAGGAAAGTTTATTTATTAGGCAAGATTACAATGTAACTCTATTTTGGATAGAAAGCACTTTTCCGGAATTGCTAATAAAATTATTATTATGAGAATAATTTATACATTTATTATATTTCTTTTTTTTCAATTTTTATTGTTAGGACAGCACAAGAATATTTTAATCGACAATACCGGTACACCTAATGAACCGTCTATTGCAATAAATCCTAAAAATCCGGCACAATTGGTAGCAGGAAGCAATATTAATAATTATTATTATTCTGTAGATACCGGAAGAACCTGGATTGAAGGAAAGATTGAATCCGGTTTTGGAGTATGGGGAGATCCGGCAATCACTGTTGATACAAACGGTTATTTTTATTTTTTCCACCTTTCAAATGCTGAGCATTGGATTGATAGAATTGTTGCTCAAAGAAGTGAAGACGGAGGGAAAACATGGACACAGGATTCTTTTATGGGATATTTTAAGAATAAACAACAGGATAAAGAATGGCCGGTGGTAGATCCCGAAAATAATACGCTTTATGTTGCATGGACACAGTTTGACAATTATGGTAGCAAAAATGCTATGGATAGTACTCATATATTATTTTCAAAATCTATAGATGGTGGTAAGACATGGTCTGAAGCCATGAGAATTGATGATAAGGGTGGTGATTGTGTAGATGGTGATAATACGGTAGAAGGGGCAATGCCTGCGGTAGGCCCAAATGGGGAAGTCTATGTCGCTTGGGCAGGACCATTGGGATTGATGTTTGATCGTTCGTTTGATGCAGGTGAAACATGGTTGGAAAAGGATATTTTTGTTACGGATATTCCGGGTGGTTGGGATTATAATATACCGGGTTTAAGCCGCTGCAATGGATTACCTGTTACGGTATGTGATTTGAGTCAAAGTGCTTATAGAGGCAATATTTATATAAATTGGTCAGATCAACGCAACGGGGAAGATGATACGGATGTATGGTTGGTAAAATCTTCTGACGGTGGCAATACATGGGCCCAACCTGTAAGAGTTAATGATGATTTGCCGGGCAGACATCAATTTTTAACATGGATGACAATAGATCAAAAAACCGGATATTTATATTTTGTGTTTTATGACCGAAGGGAATACACAGATAATAGCACAGATGTATTTGTGGCAATTTCAAAAGACGGAGGTGATACTTTTGAAAATTTTAAAATTTCAGAATCTCCTTTTACTCCTAAAAAAAGTACTTTTTTCGGAGATTATACCAATATAACCGCCTATGATAATATAATAAGACCGATATGGACTAGGCTTGACGGATATAAACTGTCTCTTTGGACGGCGGATATAAATATCGATAGTGTATTGGCAGCAAATGATGATTTAAATTTTAGTAGTGATTTATTTCAAGTTTATCAAAATTCTCCAAATCCATATAAGGATAAAACGGCAATTTCTTTTAAAATACATAAAGGAAGTAAGATAAGTTTAAGTATTTATGACTCTTTAGGTACCAAAATTGTTGATTATATTAAAGACAGGTATTATGAATCAGGAAAACATATCATTATATTTGATAATAAAAAATTGCAATTAAAAACCGGCATGTATTTTTATTCTTTGCAATATGAGAATTATATGAAGACGAAAAAAATGATGATTATGGAGTGATAAAACTAAAAATAGCTTGGGTGAAACAATAATATTGTTAGTAAAAGTATCAAGAATAGCATCTACCTATAAAGTGATTAATTTTTTAAAAATAAAGATTTTTGATGAAATTAGTATCAATTTTATTAATCATAAATTTGTTGAAAATGATTAAAAAATCATTATGAATCCCTGATAGTATTATAAAATTTTATTATAAATTTTTAAAAAATAAAAATTTTAAAAAGATGAGATTTTTTCTTTTCAGCGTATAAGTATCAGCGAGTTGAAAAAAGTAAAAAGCTTGTAAAAAGATTGTTTTTAAATTTCAATGTTTTTATAGACTGACACTAAATAAAATTTATTTTGAAATAAAAAGGGCTGAAATTTGGAAAATTCAAATAAAAAGTTTTATTTGCAAAGTTAAGTATAAATAGAGATGGATAGAGAACCTTTTGAATTGGAATTTATTTTTAAAGCGTCACCTGCAATGTTATATAATTTTATTAGTGCTTCCGAAGGATTAGTTATGTGGTTTTGTGATGTAGTGGAAATTAATGATGATAAATATGATTTTTACTGGGAAGGCTCTAAAGAAAGTGCTATTTTGGTAGAACATATAGAAGATTCAAAACTTGTTTTTAAGTGGGTGGATGCCGAAGATGAAAATGAATATTTGGAATTTGATATGTACAAATCCCCAATTACCAATGAGACTATTTTGAAAATAACCGATTATGCAGATTCCGATGAAGTGGAAGATCAGATAGCATTATGGAACAGTCAAATTGATGAATTGCATAAGGTGCTGGGAGGATAGTAATTGTATGGGTTAATTAAGTTCTTTACTTATTTTTTCCAGGCCTTTTTTTATCCTTTTGAGACTTGTGATTATTTTTTTATTTTTATTCTCTGTTTTGATTTGAGTTTTTAATTCTTCTTTTGCTCCTTCCAGTGTAAATTTTTTTACTTTTAACAAGATATATATTTTATTGATAATTAGTATATCTTTTTTAGTATATCTTCTATCTCCTTTTTTGTTTTTATTTGGCTTCAATTGTGTGAATTCACTTTCCCAATATCTTAAAGTGGAATCATTGATAGAAAACATTTTCGCTACATCTCCTATCGTATAATACAATTTTGTTAGATTTTCAACTTTTATCATGTTACCTTACTTTATTTTGTATCCTATTAATGGTATCACCTTATGACCTTCTTTGACTACTAATTTTGCAAATCCATGATTAACAACTGTTGAAAGATTTATTTTCACAGTATTATCTTTCTTAATTATTTTTGTTTTTTTTAATTTTCCGTTTTTATAAATATATATATCCGGTGGAATTGTTGCAAATTCCAATGTAACCGTATTGTTCATATTTTTAGTATTAAAAATACCTTTGCGAGGATAAAAATTTAAAATATTTTTTTCATAAAACCCTGCAAATATATATGCAAATTCTGCAAATTCTTTTTTTGAAACAGGGGTCTTAATCAACTGCCATTTTGGTTGGTCGGGATAATGACTAATGATAAAAATTTCAGGGTTTGTCATAAAAAATGCATCTTCAAATTTTTTATGAAATCTACCTTTCTCTACATATCCTGCTCCCCATGTTGCATCTATTAAGTACCAGCTGTCATTGATACGAACCCCATTCCAAGCATGTTTGTACCGGTAAGGGAATATACCGATAGCTTTAGGATTACTTCTGATTTTTCCTGTTATAATTACTGATTTTATACCAATGGCATCACACATAGCCTTGAAAAGCAATGAATAATCTTCACAAACACCTTTGCCGGTTCTGTAAACATCATTGATTTTTCTTTCTTTTATTTTTTTCTTTATTTGTAAAATCTCTGCTTTAGAACGTCCTTTGATATGATATCTTCCTTTTTTTAAATTATGCTCAAATTTATTCCAATCGTATTTAATATTATCGGTTATCCATACATAAATTGCTCTAACTTTATCTTTTTCGTCCGTAAAACGATCGGTTAATTTGTGCACGAGTTGTTTATAATCTCCGGATTTGTGCACAGAACGGGCATATTTATCTACATTTTCAAAATCTCCGGCATAAGCCCCGGTAATATAGATAAACAAGAATAAAAAAGACACCTTATATTTTAACATAAAATATTATTTTTCATATTAAACTAAAAAATAAACATTTTATGATAAGAAAAGTTATGTTTTATTAAAATTTTAATAAATTTGTAGCTATTCATTATGAAGATCTTAACAAAGTTTCTTTTAAATGAAACGAATATGAATTTTATTAATCTTAAAATATACAAAAAATTATGATTAATAAATTTAAAGTGAGTTTCTGAATGTAATATAAATTTTTATTATTTTTTTAGAAATAAAAATTTTAAACAGATGAAAAAAGTATGTCCTGAATGCGGTGAAGAGTTTCACGGAAGAATTGATAAAAAATTCTGTTCCTCTGATTGCCGTATCTCTTATCATAATCGTTTGAATAAAGACAAAAACAACTATATGCGAAATGTCAATAGAATTTTGCGTAAAAACAGAAAAATATTATCGGATTTAAATCCAGATGGGAAGATTTCCATACATAAAGACAAATTATTAGCTAAAGGATTCGATTTTAGTTATTTTACAAGCGAGTATATTACTAAAGCCGGTAAAATATATAAATACATTTATGAACAGGGCTACATGGATATTGGAAATAATTATTATATCTTGGTTGTAAAGAAGTCATACACATAATTTGATAATGAATACGATAAGACATAAAATAATTTTAGCAATATCTCTATTTGTTTTACTTTTGTTCATGGGTGTGGTAGGGTATCATTATTTAACGATGTTTTCCTGGGTAGATTCTGTTTATATGACTGTTATTACTGCTACTACAGTTGGATTTGGTGAAGTTCAGCCATTAGATGATACAGGGAAAATATTTACAGTGATATTGATATTATTTAGTATCGGTATATATGGTTATGGAGTTTCAATATTATCCGAATTTTTATTAAACAACAGTATTTTTGAAAATATAATACATAAAAGGATGGAAAATAAAATCAATAAGTTTAATAATCATATCATTCTTGCAGGATTTGGCAGAGTAGGCAAAACGGTTTATCGAAAACTTGAAAAATATAATAAAAAAGTTGTTGTTATTGAAAAAGTGTATGTTGATGCTGCAAAATACAATTCAAAATCTGTTGTTTTTCTCAAAGGGGATGCTACAAAAGATGAAATATTGTTAAAAGCGGGAATTATGAATGCATCCACATTGATAATTTCTCTAGGACAAGATGCGGATAACCTGTTTATTGTTTTGTCGGCACGTCAATTGAATCCCAATATTCATATTATTAGTAGAGCTACAAATGATATTATCAAGAAAAAACTGAAATTGGCAGGAGCTGACCAAGTAATTCTCCCCTATAAAATTGGAGGTGAATATATGGCGTCTTTATTGTTATCTCCCGATTTGGTTGAATTTATGCAGCATTTGTCTCTTGAGGATAGAAATGTGAAAACCAATCTTGAGGAGATTTCATTTGAAGATTGCCCTGAGGAGTATCACAATAAAACGATTAAGGAATTAAACTTAAGACAATTGACCGGTTGTACGATTATAGGCTATAAAAATCCAGAAGGTGATTATATAATAAATCCTGATCCGGATATTAAAATCGTAAAAAATTCAAATATAATAGTTTTGGGACAGGTTGACCAAATACGTAAGTTAAATAAACTTTTTAATATTAAATAGTGTTTTTGTCAAGATACTGTTTGTAGTCTTTTATAAAACTCATCAAAGAAATGGAAAATAAAAAATTGAAAGGGGATGTATCATTGCCCAGTACGGAAGAAGAAATAAAAAAACTCATTGATATTGAAGAAAATCGAAACTGGAAATATTCGGTAGAAGATTTTTTTAAAAATCCGGATAAATCTTCTTATCAAATATCTCCGGATGGTAAATATTTTTCATATTTGGCACCGTTTGAAAGGAGGAAAAATATATTTATACAGAAAATAGGGGAAGAGAAAGCTCTTAGAATAACAGACGAAACCGAAAGAGATATCAACGGGTATTTTTGGGCTAATAAAAATAGATTGGTATATGTCAAAGATAATGGTGGAGATGAGAATTTTCTGCTTTATGCCGTTGATAAAGATGGGCGAAATAGTAAAAATCTAACACCTTTTGAGGGAGTGAGAATAGAAATTATTGATGATTTGGAAAATATTGAAGATGAAATGATAATCGGAATGAATAAAAATAATCCCATGCTTTTTGAACCTTATAGAATCAATATTAATACCGGAGAATTTGTACAGTTGGCTGAGAATATTAACCCTATGGAGCCTATTTCTTCATGGATGACCGACCATGACGGAAAACTTAGGATTGCCATTAAAATGGTCGGCGGTACAAATACTACATTGATGTATAGAGAAACTGAAAATGAGCCATTCAGAGATGTGATAACAACCGATTTTAAAGAACAAATTTCTCCGCTTATTTTTGATTTTGATAATAGTGATATAGTCTATGCATCATCAAATTTGAACAGAGATAAAACAGCAATTGTAAAATTCGATTTGAAATCGGGGAAGGAAAAAGGTGCTGTTTTATTTGAACATCCGGAAGTAGATGTTAGTAATTTGGGGTATTCCAAAAAGAGAAAGGTGCTGACTGCCATAAGTTATGTCACGGATAAAAAACATTATTATTTTCTGGATACTGAAATAGAAAATATTTTTAAAAGATTAAAAAATGAACTTGGACATTATGAAATAGTTTTGGCTGATCATGATAAGCAGGAAAGCAAATTTATAGTGCGTACATATTCCGATAGATCTTTAGGTGCTTATTATATATATGATAGTGAAACGGGTATCTTGGAGAAGATAACAGATGTAAGTCCTTGGATTAATGAAAATGACATGGCAGAGCAAAAACCTGTTAAATATATATCAAGAGACGGTTTGACTATTAACGGATATTTAACTTTACCAAAAAATATCAAACCTGAAAAGTTACCCGTTGTTATAAATCCGCACGGAGGTCCCTGGCATAGGGATGTATGGGGATATAATCAGGAAATTCAATTATTGGCCAATAGGGGTTTTGCAGTGTTGCAAATGAATTTCAGAGGTAGTACTGGATACGGTCGTAAATTTTGGGAAGCAAGTTTTAAGCAATGGGGAAAGAAAATGCAGGATGATATCACGGACGGAGTGAATTGGTTAATCGATAAAGGTATTGCCGACCCTGAAAGAATCGCGATTTATGGAGCAAGTTATGGAGGATATGCAACTCTTGCCGGTGTAACTTTTACTCCGGATCTTTATTGCGCCGCAGTTGATTATGTCGGAGTTTCAAATTTATTTACTTTTCTTCAGACCATTCCGCCGTATTGGAAACCATATCTTGATATGATGTATGAAATGGTAGGACATCCCGAAAAAGATAAAGAATATCTCAGGGAAGCCTCTCCGGTTTTTCATGTAGATAAAATAAAAACACCGCTTTATGTCGTGCAAGGAGCCAATGATCCAAGAGTCAATATTGATGAATCGGATCAAATAGTTAGAACATTAAAACAGAAAAATGTTGATGTACCTTATTTGGTTAAATATGATGAGGGTCATGGCTTTAGAAAGGAAGAAAACCGTTTTGAATTTTACAAATCAATGATAGGGTTTTTGTTAAAACATTTATAGAGTATATTAGGTTTTTGATCAGGTTATCGTCGAGGCCATTCTGTCATGCATCAAGATAAAAGTTAAAATATATAAATTTCATTAGTTTTGGGAGCAAACCTTAATTTCCAACGGGGCAGTAGTTATGGTTTTCGATTTCAAATTTTCAAATAAAAATGTCTATATCAGTTCCTTTTTGTCGAATTTTGCCTAATTTCAAAGATTTTATTTATAATTTTCAATTTTTTATGCTAACTTTACAGCTTGATGTTATTCGTTTTATGCGAAAGTTAAAATATTAATTTTAGTTTGAAATTAATTAAATATTTTTATCACAAATTAATAATTAAACGATGAAAAAATCCATAATTATATTTACTTTTCTATTTTACTCTACAAGTTTATTTTCGCAGGAGATTATAAAATCGAAAATAAATTTTAGGATTTCATCTGGTCTATCAATTCCTATAGGTGATTTTGGTAGTTCAGATACAAGAAATAGTGAAGCTGGTTTGGCTAAATTAGGATATAATATTAATATAAGTGCAAAATATAATTTATCTAAAAACATTGGGATAATTGCTTTATATATGAGAAACTCTAATTCGTTTAATTCAAGTATTTTTGAAAATGAACTTAGGTTGCAATTTCCAACATTGGGAATATCAATAAATGCCGGGAATTATAAATCAAGCGGAATGCTAACAGGTCTGTTTATAAAGACATTTTTAACAAATTTAATTTGTTTTGAAACAAGGGCTTTAGTTGGATATTCAGAGTCTTATAGTCCTGAAATAGAAATGAGATTGTCAGATGGTATAAGTATTTTTGAAGCAACAATTATTAAAGATGATGCAAAGTCAGCATCATATATGATAGGTGCTGGACTAAATTATAGTGTGAAAAACAATTTTGTGATTTCACTAAATATTGATTATTATTACACTAAGCCTGAATTTGAAACAACTACTGTTTCAGAATTGGTCCCTTCATCTACAAATAAAAATGAACAAAAATTCAATATTTTGAATACAAATATAGGTATAGGATACGAATTTTAATGAATAAAAGAATAAATATATGCGAGAAATAATATTAGATAAAAGGGAAAACTTGCTTTCGTTGCTATAGTTAACTGTTAGTTATTATGAGGTAAACAGCTGTATAACAATGGATAATATTGGATTTAACCTTAGAAAGAAGTGTTTTTAAAAAAATCATTTACTTTTGTATAAGTTAAAAAGATTGGTTAATAATGTTTGAAGAGATATTAAAACATATAGATTTTGAAGGCAATGAAGCCTTACTTTTTGTCAATCAAAGAGATGATGAAAATATTGGTGAGGCACGCCGAAAAATCTTATATCTTGCAAAAGATGACTATCTCGCTAATGCTGTTTTTTTTCAAATAAAAGATAATAGTAAGTATATACCACAAATCTTTATTTTTGATAATACAAAAAATGATAAATTTGATAATATTTCATTAACTGAAATTCACAAAAGATTTTG
>JALSPW010000054.1 GCA_026985735.1 Saprospiraceae bacterium | reverse complement strand
TTCAATATATGATTTTGATGGTAATTTGTTGGCAGAATTGGGAAATATTGAAGGGATTGTGAATGCTGTGTTTTCAAAAGATAAACTTATGGATTATAGAAAACAGTTTCCTTTTTTGAAAGATAAGGAAAAGTAATATCTATTTGATATTTTCCTTGCTTTGTGCTCATTTGATACATTATGTATTAGTATGCTCCGGTGAATTTTTTTTCAATAATTGCAGTTAGGATTTGAAAGCATACATTAGCTTGACTTCATTAAATCGGCAGATTAATGTATTTTTTGTACTTTGTCCTTTGTCCTTTGAAGCTTTTACCGGGTTAGTTGCTATGAATATTAATCAAATTCTAAACATTTGCTGCTATTTTTTCTGCAATTGATTTGAATTCGTCTTCTGTAAATTTTAATTTCTCATTGGAAAAATTCATATCTCCAATATCGTCCAAAGGAATAAGATGAATATGGGCATGAGGCACTTCGAGACCGATAACCGACATTCCCACACGCTTGCAAGGAATTGTTTTTTCAATAGCTTTTGCTATTTTCTTAGCATAAGCGATATATTCTTTTAATAAATTATCATCAAGATCAAAAATATAGTCGATTTCTTGTTTAGGAACTACCAAAGTATGTCCTTTTTTTAAAGGGAAAATATCAAGAAAAGCAAAAAATTTATCATTTTCCGCTACTTTGTATGAAGGTATTTCCCCTTTGATAATTTTAGTAAATATTGAAGCCATAATTATATAGTTATTTCGATTATTTCAAATTGCATCAATCCTCCCGGAGTTTGTATATCCGTAATATCGCCGGGTTTTTTACCTAATAACCCTTTACCTATTGGAGAATCAACGGATATTTTCTTTTCTTTGATATTTGCTTCCGATTCGGATACGAGTTTATAAGTTACCGTAAAATTATTTTTTATGTTTTTTATGGTAACTTTTGTTAAAATAGAAACTTTGGATGTATCTACCGTACTCTCATCTAAAATCCTTGCATTTGCCAATCGTTTGTCGAGTTCATTTATTTTCATTTCAAGCATGCCCTGTTCATCCTTAGCAGCATGGTATTCTGCGTTTTCTGACAAATCCCCTTTCTCTCTTGCTTCTGCAATTGCTTTGGCAACTCTTTGCCTTTCATTTATTTTCAGGTTTTCAAGTTGTTTGACAAGTTTGTCATATCCTTCTTTAGTCATGTAATTTATTCCTGCCATATATATTATTTAAAGGTTTTTATAACTGTTCTCACTAAAAATTTAATGTTTTTAAGGCGAACCTTAAAAACATTAAATCAAAAATTATACCGTAAAACGTAAAGTTAAACTATATTATTATACGAACACTAAAATTATGTGAGCCTCTAAATCTATATGTTGCCCTGTAAGCATAATCCAAAGCAAGTTTATTTTTATTCTTTTTGGATAAAGGAACGTTAACAGAAAAACCCCCCGCTACACCGGAATAGATATTGGTTTCTTCAATAGAACTTTGTCCCAATTCATACATATAAGAACCTCTTAAAATAAGTATATTTCTGAAATTAAATTCCAGACCGGCACCCAATTGATCAAGTGAAAACGCATTGGAAGTATAGCTTGTCATACCTCTTAGGTACATGTTATTTGAAAGATAATAATCATAGGATATCCCCATATTCAATGCAGATGGTAATTCAAAACCGGCTGCTCTATGTTGAAATGTTAATTCATAACTAGTATTACCGGCAGGATTTTTACCTCTGAAATTCAATGCTGAACCTCCAAATTTCATAGGAGTTCCAATATTCCTCAAGGCAATACCCAGTTTGAAATTGTCTCTGTCTCCGGATACATATTGTACTCCTGCATCAATAGCGGCTCCAAAGGCTGATATATCATTGGTGGATTCGCCGATAAGTCTGAGTAAAGCACCAACTGAAATCTTTTTTGCATAGGTATATGAATATCCAACTCCAAGGTGATAAAATGAAGGCGAATAAGTTCCACCTGTTCCTTCCGGAGCATTTTCAGTTGTTATATTAATATCACCAAAATCAAGTGCTGCCAGAGAAACTCCCAAAGCACCTGATTTTCCCATTCTAACCGTAATTCCCAAAGAGTTGAATTGCAGGTCGGAACCTTCGTAAAGTCTGGTATTGCTCAATGCTACCATCGCTTTATCATATCCTCTTGAAATACCGGCGACATTCAATCGCATAGCTGCTACTCCTAGAATAGAAGAAGTATTCAGCCCATGCAGTGCAGCACTGCTTGCCCATGGATTGAACAATAATTCATTGGCGCCTGCTTCTCCCTGTCTGTCAGGATTACCTGCATAAGAAAAAGTACTGCCAATTAAAGCTAAAAGTATAAGATATATTTTTATTTTTTTCATCATTTAAAATTTTCTTATTAAAAATCATTAATTTTTATACTTCACAAATTACAATCCTGTCGGATCAAATTCTCTATTGACTCCAAACCATTTTATAGTCCTTTCGGCTTTGAGGTCATCAGAAGCAATATGAATTAAATAAACACCACTTGCAACCGGAATACCTTTATGGTTTTTCAAATCCCAAACGAGATCCGGATATAATTGACCATGCGCATTTGCCGGGTTACTTCTACCGTTTGCTCTGTAATCTATACCTCTCTCATCTCTTTTGTATTCTCTGATGAATTTACCGTCAATGGAGTAAATAGTTACTGTACACTTACCGGGTAAATTCGTGATTTTAACTTGTTTGTTAAATTGAGAAGTTTCATATTCCGAATATGCATAATAAGGATTAGGAACAACATTTACCTCATTCAACGGATTGTCTTTTTCCAAATCTTCGACGCTTCCGGGAGTTTTACCCGTAAAATCAAACAAATAAGTACCATAGCCTTTTCTGTCTTTTTTTAGGAAAGCATAATCATCACTTGGTACTTGATAAGGATTGTTAATTCTTATTTTTATTTTCACGTCATTAGGGATCAAACCTTCACTATATGGTAACAATACCGATGTAGAATCAAAAGATGACATCATCAATGTAGACCAGGTTATTGTTTTTAGTCCTTTTTTTGCTTTTTTGTAATCAGCTTCAGCAAAAGCGGTTCTAAGATCCGCACATTCATTGTACCTTGTATTTGTAACATATACCATGTGCATACCACCAAATGCAAAATTCCAGGCTAGTACCGGTAAGAGATCACTTTCTTCTCCCGGAAATTTTAAGAAAGGATCATCAGATGGATTAAACATCATATCTCTACCAGTAGCTTTTCCATTTCTGAAAAGGGTATCTATAGCTTCTGTTCCACCATATATAGATGCTTCTCCAAAGAAAATATTTAATCTTTCACCTGTTTCAACATCTATGGCATATCCGGGGAACCATCCCATTCCAATACCGTCTCCATCAGGATCCGGCAATCCGTCTCCGTCATTATCATCTTTCCCAACGGAAGGTGCTTGTCGAAGTTGGAACTGTTCTGCATCTCCTTCAGGTCCTACCAAGCCTTCTATCTCTCCAACTACGTTTTCATATAATGCGCTATATGATTCTTCCACTACTACACATCTGCTCCATTTGCTTTTATCCGAAGTAAAAACGATATCAACATTATTTAATGTCTCTTGCATGCAATTACCACCGATAAAACAACTGTTTCTAAGTTTTTGCATGTAATTCCTGGCTGCAGGAGACACATAAAATTCCAGATTATTGGGAGCATATTCCGTTATCATAAACGGTACAAAAGGTGCTTCGGACATTTGTTTTTTCAATGCATTTTTAGGATCCAAATCTTCATCCCTTTCGTCTTTTCCGGTTTTTACATAATTTGTTATATCCCATGTTTTTAATTCATTTGCATCTTGGTCGAATCTATTCATAGTAACACCACTATCATCACCGATAAAAATCATCCAATTAACTCCTTCCGGATCGGTATATTCGGTATTGCTACCGATTATTCCGTTATTATCATCCGTATTGGAAAATACTTCATCAGCTTGTGCAATAGTTACAGAAAATCCATCTCCATAAATAACTTGTTGATTGTAGCTGTTAATTAAAGTATCTGATCTATATGTTTTACCTGTTTCCAAATCTGTCAATAACCAATAAGCCGTTTCATCCAATACATCATCATCCATGTTATCATCAAATAATTCTATCTTATATTGTTTATCTTTGATTTCAAACGGGTTGAAAACTTCTACTTTAAAAGGTCCTTTACCTTCAGCATATACCAAGTTATCGGTAATGTTATTTGCAAGGATATCATTTTCCGCATCTTCCGTTATATCAACAAAATTATTTCCAACACCAATTCCTTCAATTCTGGTGATTTCGGGTCCTTCTCCCGGTGCCACATTCAATTTTGTATAAGCAATAGGTCTTGGTACACCTTTGTATATCTTCACATTCCTTCTGCCTGGGAAGTAGGGCTCGCGTTGTCCTGTTCCGTTGGCAGGATCAAATTCTTTCCAGTTGTTAGTTTCATAAGCAATAACCATATAGTAATATGCTTTGTGATTTATCAAGTCTTTATTTTCCGGTGCAAATTGATCTTCGGTAATATTAACAACATGTTTTAATCCTTGATTTAATCCTGCAACTTTCTTGACAGGGATAAAGATTTTTTCTCCGGATCCGTTAATACTTGGATTTTCAATCTGTTTCCAGTTATACAAAATACTTATACCATTTTTAATATCGGTTTGAAAAACAAGTCTTGCTTTATCAAAATCATCCAATTCCTGAGCGGATACATCTCCATTGTATAATTGATAAACCTGATATCCTTCAAATTTGTAATAATAGTCATCGGTATTTTTCTTATCTATTTTCAAGCCGATTTCAGTAAAGTCTTCATGAGGATTGTTGGAAGTAATAGAGTCATTTGACAATATTAAAACCAATTGTTTGTCAAGTTCCACTATATCGATATCAGGTGCATCCGGTCCGTCTTGCAATTCAAAGCAATTGTCAAATAATGCTTGAGCCAATTCATCTGCAACCAATAATTCATCCAAAGGTGGTTTGGGATATACCTGATTAGGAACCCATGGAACACCTATAATAAGTTCATTTACATCTCCGGGTTTCAATACAAAAGGTCCTGTTGCCTGAACGGTTCTTCTATCAGCAAATGGTAATCCCTCTTTAGCCATACTCCACCCGTTAGGATCATTAGGAGCATCAGGAAAAACATATTTTACCGTGTCCTCACTTTCAGTACTATATCCCGAACCTCCTCTTGTTATTTTTGTTCCATCTCTCCAGTATCCTGTCAGATATCTATAATATTCTTTAGCTGTTTGAGGATCTTTTGTGCCTTCCGGAGCTTCCCCGCTACCATTAAAATAAATAAAGGATGTCATACCTAATTCCAATGTAGTATCTCCGGTTTGATTAACGGCAATAGGTACTAATGTCGTATCCAGTCTAATAAAAGTATGAGTACTGTCATCACTGAAAATGGAATCTATTTGATAATTGAAATGCGCTAAAGGTCCACGGAAATAATCCACACCAATAATAGGTATTCTGTCGCAATAAGTATTTACACCTCTGTCACATGAACAACCATCCGATCCGTCAAGAGCATCCATATTATAAACATACATCAAATTTACGGGCGGTGGTACACAACCAATGTAATCATCAAGATAACAACCCAAATCCGGATCCACCCACCATGCAAAATAACAATCACGGATATCCGTAATAGCTTTATTTATCAATTTATATCTTTGAAATGTCATATCATTTACCTCATCATTTGTTGCCCAGGCAAATGCTTCTACCTGTACTTCCATTTGAATCGGAGAACCTTGGGATTTTTTGTGGGGTCCACCCGCATCATTATAAACCCAAAAAAACATTTCATCTGCATATACTCCCGGAGGACATTCTCCTCTCCCTTCAGGTGCTTCAATATGGATAATCGGATAATCTCCGTCACAAGGATCATATTGAGTATCTTCATTTTGATCAAAAAACGGAGCTAAATCATGATTAGGGGGCAATTTGAAACCATATTTTTCATAGAAATACGGATTCCCTTTTGCCGGCCAATATTTTACTCCATCTGGAATAGAATCACAATCCAATTGTTCGCCTGTTTTTAGAGCTTTTTCATAAGCTATTTTATGTTTGTCTATTTCACTTCCCAATACTTTGAAATGTGTATCCCAACGGTCGCAAACTTCTTTTTCGGTAGCACCGTTTACATCCAGCGGTCCTGCATAAAAATCATATTCGGAAGCATTTCTATAGTCGGATGCAGCAAGTTTAAGGTTACCTGCAGGGTCAACTCCTCCAATCCATACGGCGCCTGAATATAATGAAGATACTTCTTCTTCAGAATTTTCTTTTTTGGGAATTATATATCTTCCCTTGGAATTCTCTGTCCAAACATCTCCGCCATTGGTTAAAATAGCTCTGACATTATTGATATTTTGATAAAATTTGTCAGTGGGCTGATCACAGGTTTCTCTGAGGGAAATCTGTGTTGAAACCTCTTTTTTTCTATGTTTTTTATTTTTCGGATCATAAATATGCGCAAATGCAACTTGCCATATAAATATCGCTATAAATGTTAATATTAAATTTTTCATTTTTTATCGATTAGATTATAAAATTTCTATAATTAATGGTTCATTAAATGATCAATATTTTATTATAAATTGAACATCAATCCCAAATATATTCTTCTCGGTCTAGAATAATGACCGGGTGCGAGCATTCTCCAGCTATACATATCATAAAAACTCTCTAACGGTTTTCCTTGATCTATAATTTTACTTATTCTGTTTTGTCCGAATTGTGATAGTAGATATCCATCATCAGCCGGATCTCCTGTGTAGCTATAAACACCAAGAACATTTTTAGTATTAAGAAGGTTTTCAATTCTTAAATATACATTTGCTCTGAGTTTATTCATTATTTTAAATGATTTATCAGCCTTTAAACTAACCTCAAAATACCATGGCTTTCTGGCACCGTTTATAGCACCAATATAACCGGAGCCTCCAAAAGCTGTCGGTTGTGAAGATTTGGTATAAGGTCTTCCCGAAACTGCATTTGTTTGAATATTAACACCGGTATTTTCAAAAATTCTATATCCGAATAACTCAGGACCGTTGTAAAGTTTTCCTGAAAAATACCTGTAATCAATCACAGCAGAAAGTCTATGTCTTTCATCTGTATTGGTGGGATAAAGATTTCTGATAATACCTCTGTTACTTAAGCCGGCAGCTGAATTAGCATCCGAACCGGTTCCAAAAGCAAATTGTAATGTGTAAGCCAATTGAAATTCAAGATTTCCTTTTCTTCTGAAATCATAGGTGAATGAAAATCCTTTAACAGTACCATAATCCAGGTTGCCATAACTATTGTATTTTGAAATACTCGGTACAAAAATATATGGTCTGATTCTGATCATATCCCGTTGTTCCCTATAATATGCCTGAATTTTAAGTGCAGAGTTATTGGTTAGTTTTTGTTGAAAACCGACTTCATAATCTATTGTTTTTTCGGGTTTTAGATTAGGGTTGTTATATGTTGCATTATTGGTAGACTCAAAATAATAATACTGAATAGGTGTCATTATAACATTTCCTGCAGAAGGTCTTTGTACCAATACATCATAATGTGCGAAGAAACCTGCATTTTTGGAAATAGGAAATGAGAAAGCTATCCTGGGCATAAAATTTATTTGCGGTGTATAATCTTCAAAAGAAATATCAGGATTGAAATATTTGCTTTGAATATTTCTCAAACTGTCTACTCTCTCTTTGTAATAAGGAGTCACCAATCCACCTTTAAAAATACGGCTTCCGGACGTGGCGGTACCGTTTGGTTGATACCATTGATCTCCTTTTCTGTAACCAATCACTTTGTCTGACCCTTCTTCGATAACATAAACTTTGTAATCGTCACCTACGGATTCAGGTTTGATTTTTTCCGGGTGACCTGCATAAAAATCTTTGGCATTTTCAATTTCATACAATGAATAAGGATCTTTTAGTACTTTTGTGTTTGCATCAAAATAATCAACCCTTGCTCCAATTCTCATTATAATATCTTTGAAAGAAAACTTATCCTGAATATAAAGTCCTCCATATAAAGGATTGTAAGCTGGTGACCAAAAATCCTGTCTTCCCTGTCCTGAGAAAAAATCTTTGAAGGTAACATTTTTATCAAGTTTGTTTCCTAAGTAATCATATCCATAGTAGTACAATAAACCTTTGTCATTGATCTCCTTACCTGAAAACATATCAATTTTAAGATCATCCGGTCCCAATTCTCCGTCTACATTTACATAATCGTGTTCATTTTTCCCTAAAAATTCTCTTACTTTTTTATAAAAGCGTGAATCTTCATTTCTATTTAACTTTGTATTGTATTTATTAAATTGATAAGTATCTCCAAAAATTGTTTCATTCAAAGTTCCAATTATATCAGTGGTATCCACTCCGACAATCCAGATGTTTTGTTGCTCTCTAGCCAGTTCCCATAAAGCCAAGGGAGCTATATTCCAATATCTGTTTACTCTCATCTCTCCGGTAAATCCAATTTCAATACTATGTCTTCCTTTTTTACTACCGTTAGGTAAAATATCAAAACCGGTGGAGATATTTACACTATATCTTTCACTTTCATTTTTGCTGGATCTGTTGTAAACTTGTCCTACATTTGAATAAATATCATCCCAAATAACATTATAGTTAGTATTTAATCTTCCATTTATGTCATTGTATTTTGATAATGCCGGATTTATTTGATCATTGGTCTGGAAGGGTGAAAACTGTTGATTGTAGCCAACAAAATCCCAACATTGACCGTTGATCCAAACGCATTTTCCATGCCATGTAGCTGTATCCACAACGTTGATTACGGGAATCAAAGTCATTTGTTGACTTCCAAAATATCCGTATCTTGAAAAATTATCTTCGTGTCTGAAATCATGAGTGCCACCTTGATATTTTTCATAACCTCCTCTGATTGTATAATATGCATTTCTCAGCATTATTCCGGATTTTTTTTCAGAATCGGTATTGCTTACATTATATCCTTGTTTACCTATTCTATGTCTTAATCTAAGATTAAATCTGTATCTTGAAGAATTAAAATACGGGTTATTGGTATAATTTAATAAGCTCCAGGCAGTACCGGGAGTAAATCTGTTTTTTCCTTTATTATAAGAACCTGAAAGAGAAAGGTCTATATTTTTTGAAAAACGGGTATCTATTTTTCCGTTGAGATCCATTGAAGTATTGTCTTCATTTGGAGCAGCTTTCAATTTACCCCCAATATCTTCATTGGTCAAAAATAATCCTGAAGGTACAATGGTTTTTTTATATTTCACAATCGGTTTTTGTTCCAATTCCGAAATTACCGATTCAGGCATTCTATACCAACCGACTGCTGAAGGGTCATCATCTTTTAAATATTTGAATTGGCCTGATAATCTAAATCCCAATACGGTTCGTCCGTTTTTTTTAAGGATAGGTCCTGATAAATATCCACTTGCAAGATTATAACCGTAAGGATCCAGATATTGAGAAGTTTCCAATTCTGCGCCACCTGAAAATCTTTGTGAAGGTCCTTTAGTAGTAATAGATATCAATCCTCCGGTTGCATCTCCGTATTTTGCTTCAAGGCCTCCGGTGATAACCTGCATTTGCTCAATTTCGGATTGTGGCACGAGACCTATAACCCGTATTCCATCCACATAATATGCGGTAGCATTGGTCCTTCCTCCCCTGATGGAAACAGAGCCACCGTCCACAGTTGAAACACCTGCTGTAGTGGCGGCTATTGCCGTAACATCTTTAGTAGGCAGGTTCTGGATTTTTTCAGCAGTTACAGTTCCGCCGGTTGTAGTATTATCAATATCTATAAGAGGGGCTTTATATTCAGTAATAACTACTGTCTTAAGAACTTTCCCTTCAACTGATAATTCGAATTTTAACCTTAAGACTTTACCTGCTTTCATTACTACACCGGTCTTTTTCTCCGATGTGTATCCGAGATAACTTGCTTCAATATCATAAGTACCCGGATCAATGTTTGTAATTAAAAAATTACCGTCCAAATCACATTGAGTACCTGTCATCAATGTTTTTCCCTTAAATAATTTGATATAAGCAAATTCAAGTGGAGTTCCTGTATCTTTATCTACAACGCTTCCTTCAAGACTGGCTTGCGCCGAGATAGAAAGGATTCCAAAAAAAATAAAAGCTAAAATTAGTGTAAAACTTTTCTTCATATCACCAAGTTTATTATTAATGTAATTATAACTATTCAGTAAGAATCATTTTGGATGAAAATAGAGAATTTTCATCTCAAAAGCACTCTAGCTGAGCAGTTCCATGTAATTTATTTAATACTCCGGTTAAAGAGTTATTATTATTTTTATATCAATATATGTGTAATAATTTTGGATAAAATATATTAAATTTTTACATTTAAATACACTATCCAAGTAGTTATCTATATTAAAAAGCGCACAATATTAATCAATTTTTTTATATTAATTTATAATAGTTTACCAAAAATTTTTAAGCAAACATCAATTTTTATTCAAAAAATACCATGGAAAATTTATCGTTTTATAATAATGATATCTAAAAACTATTATTTCAATAGATTATAAAATACAATTTTTTATAATTTTATCATAAGAGAATTTCGCAATTTTCTCTTTGGATTCTGAAGTCCATCCGGCAATATGAGGAGTAACAATAACATTTTCCATTGAAAACATTTTTTTGTACAAAACTTTTTCTTCATCATTGTAAATCCAAGGTTTCTCATTTTCCAAAACGTCTAATGCTGCTCCTCTGATCTTTCCGGATTCCAATTCATTAATCAAATCCTTTGTATTTATTATTTTCCCTCTTGAAGTATTTATCAAATAAATATTTTTTTTAAACTTATTGATAAAATTTTTATCGACAAGGTACTTAGTTTCTTCTGTCAGTGGGATATGAAAACTAACAATATCGCATTCTTCCCACAATTGATTCATTGTTGATTTTATTACATAACGGAACTTATCATCAAAACGCTGCTTATATTTATCAAAAACCAAAATTTTAATACCAAAACTCTTTAATTTTTCTGCAAAACAGCTTCCTGTATTGCCAAAACCTATAATTCCTATTGTTTTACCTTCTAATTCTATTCCTCTGTTTTTCTCTCTGTTCCATTGAAATTTTTTTACTTCATTGTTGCTAATCACTATATTATTTAATAAAGACAAGAGCAATCCCATTGCATGTTCGGCAACGGCATTTCTATTGCCTTCCGGTGTTCTTACTACAGTGATATTTTTTTTTCGGGCATAATCAAGATCAATAATATCCAATCCCGAGCCAAGTCTGACAATTAATTTTAAATTTTTTGCTTTATCAAGAATTTGTTTGTTCATTTTTGTTTTGGTATTGATGACAATTGCGCAATAGTCTTCAATAATATCATAAACTTCATCCCATTTTATTTCAGGTAGATATGTCACATCAAACCCTCTCTCTTTTAGCTTTTGTGGTAATAATTGATGAACATTATCCGTAATCAGTATTTTCATCTGTTTAAATTTGTTATTTTTAATCCTAATTGTGATTAATCTTAAGTCAAAATATAAAATCACCCCCTATTAATAATTAAATACCTTTTATCTTTTTACTTTTAACTTTAAATCTTAATTTCCATTACTACGGGACAATGGTCGGAAAAAACCGGATCTTTGTACGGTATAACATCGATTATTTTATCTTTCAACTCATTGGAAACACTGATATAGTCAATTCTCCATCCTTTATTTCGGGGTCTTGCTCCTGCTCTGTAACTCCACCAACTAAATTCTTGTTTTTCAGGATATATCAATCTAAAAGCATCATAAAAGCCGGAATGAAACCATTTGTCAAGCCATGCTCTTTCATCGGGTCTATAGCCAGAAGGATTATCTTTTCTGTCGGGATTGTGAATATCTATCCTTTGGTGTACTATATTATAATCACCTAAGACGATAATATTTTCTTGATGTTTTTTGATTTCATTAATGTATTCTTGAAAATCATGAAGGAATCTCATTTTAAATTCGTGTCTGTGTTCTCCGCTGGTACCTGAAGGAATATACACATTAATCAAAGTGAAATTATCAAAATCCGTTCTCAATACCCGGCCTTCTCTGTCATATATTTCCATTCCCATTCCATTTTCAACAAAAACCGGTTTTATTTTGGAAAAAGTTGCCACTCCGCTATATCCTTTTTTCTCTGCAAAGTCCCAATAGTTATGATAACCGATTTTTTCATATTCAGCGGGATTGATTTGATTTTGTTGAATTTTAGTTTCCTGAATACCTAGTATATCAATATTTTTTTCAAGAACCCATTGCCAGAATCCTTTTTTTGCTGCAGCTCTTATTCCATTTGCATTAAAAGTAGCTATTTTCATATTACGGGATTTATTTATTGTCCTAAACTATAATTGGGAGACTCTTTTGTTATGGCTATATCGTGTGGATGACTTTCAATAATTCCCGAATGGGTAATTTTCACAAATTCTGCTTTTTTCAAATCTTCAATAGTTTTGGAGCCGGTATATCCCATTCCCGATCTCAGTCCACCAATATATTGAATCATTACTTCCGACAATGTACCTTTATAAGGGATTCTTCCTTCTATACCTTCAGGAACCAATTTTTTGATATCATCTTCCATATCTTGAAAATATCTGTCTTTTGATCCTTTTTCCATTGCACTTATTGATCCCATACCACGGTATATTTTAAATTTTCTTCCTTTGAAAATTATAGTTTCGCCAGGGGCTTCTTCTACTCCTGCAAAGAGGGAACCGGCCATGATACTACTGGCTCCGGCGGCAATAGCTTTTGCAATATCTCCTGTAAATCTAATGCCACCGTCGGCAATAACGGGTATTCCCGTACCTTGCAATGCATGAGCTGCATCCATGATTGCAGATAATTGAGGTACTCCAACACCAGCTACAATTCTGGTAGTACAAATACTTCCTGGGCCAACTCCTACTTTTACCCCATCAACTCCTGCTTCCATCAATGCTTTTGCAGCTTTACCGGTTGCAATATTACCTCCTATAACATCTATATCCGGATGTAACTTTTTTATTTCTTTAATAGTTTCCAGAACGCCTTTTGAATGTCCATGAGCAGTATCTACTATCAAAGCATCTACTCCTACATTGATAAGAGCTTCTATTCTTTCCATTGTATTTGTTGCAATGCCGACAGCAGCTCCAACTAAAAGACGGCCATAGTTGTCTTTTGCAGAATTAGGATAATTTTTAATTTTTAGTATATCTTTATATGTAATGAGACCTACCAGGTTTTTATTTTCATCTACTACCGGTAGTTTTTCGATTCTATATTTTTGTAGAATATATTTTGCTTCATCCAGGCTTGTTCCAATAGGTGCCGTGATAAGATTTTCCTTCGTCATCACATCTACAACAGGTCTGTTATTGTTTTCCTGAAATCTAAGGTCTCTGTTTGTGATAATACCTGCCAATTTACCTTTGTCGTCTATAACGGGAATACCACCTATAGAATGTAATTTCATTAATTTTTGGGCATCACCTATTTTAGCATTAAGACCGAGAGTAACAGGATCGATTATCATTCCGCTTTCGGATCTTTTTACCTTGCGTACTTGTTCTGCTTGTTCATCAATTGTCATATTTTTATGAATAATACCGATTCCTCCTTCTTTTGCCAATGCAATAGCAAGGCGATATTCAGTTACAGTATCCATTGCAGCAGAAACAATAGGGATATTCAATCGTATATTTCTTGTAAACATTGTTGAGGTGTCAACTTCCCTTGGCAGGACATCAGAATATGTTGGAACTAACAAAACATCATCAAATGTCAGTTTTTCCTTTACCGATAAAATCTTATTACTTTTTTCCATATGCAAAGATAAGTCGAAGATTTTTATTAGAAAAAATTTTCAAGTAAATTATTATTCGGAATTAAATAGTAATTTTGTAAAAACAAATGAATTATGAATATACTGGGAGATAAGTTTTTTATGAATGAAGCTTTTAAAGAAGCTCAACGGGCGATGGAAGAAGGGGAAGTTCCTGTAGGGGCAGTGATTGTTTCAAATAATATTATAATTGCCAGGGCGCATAATCAAGTTGAGACTTTGAATGATCCTACAGCTCATGCTGAAATGTTGGCAATCACATCTGCAACTAATTATCTCGGGAGTAAATATCTTGAAAATTGTACTATTTATATTACTTTGGAACCCTGTATGATGTGTGCCTCAGCATTGAATTGGTCTAAAATAGGTAAAATAGTCTATGCGGCTGAGGACGAAAAAAACGGTTTTATGAAATATGGTAAATCCGTGTTGCATCCCAAAACCAATCTTGAATTTGGAATAATGGGAGAAGAAAGTTCAATGTTGTTAAAAGATTTTTTTAAAGAAAAAAGATGACTTGTACCGTAACAAGTGTATAATATTGTATGAGTTCACGATAACTATTACCAGCCTTCCGGGTTGCCGTATTTATATAAAATTTGAATTTTGTCCGACCTTGATATGCTTCCCGGATTAATTCCAGGTTGTCCTTCCGGAATTTCAACTTTATAATCTTTAAAATATTCTACCCAAGATTTAAAATATTTACCTGTTTTTTTGTCTTTAAAGGTCATTGGCAACAGTGAAAACAGCTTTTGACCGGTGTTGTTTTCAAAAGTAAAATATACTAATTCGGAACAATAATAGCTGTCGTTGTCTATGTTAAAAACATCGTCATATTTTTTACCGGTATATTTTTTTAATGAAGAAATGGCATTTTGAATAATCAGCGAATCTTTGACTCGGCCAACAATCACTTTGGGCCTACCACATAAATCTTTGCTTCTTGCTAAAAAATCATCCAATCCGGTTTGTTTTACTTTACCTCCAATTGCTTCGGTAATCAACACTTTGTTTTCATTTGTGATATCGGTAACTATGCCGACATGAGAAAGATGAGCATTATTAATTCCTGTAGTTACACTTTCTATCGCATCACATAGAGCACCGCAATCCAAATCCTGAAATAACAAATCTCCCTTTTTAAGCAGATCTCCTCCTTGAATTACAGGAATGCCTGAGAATTTGGTTTTTGCCCTGCGGATATTTCCTTTAAAAAGCAATTTAACATTAGGGTCTAAGATTATATTTGAAATTTCTTGTGAATTTTTATAAGAAACAGGTATAACAAATGTTTCATTTTGGCATTTTACATTTATACTTGTGTATTTATTGTTTCCGTTTTTATACATTATTTCAATGGGGAGATTAAAATCAAATTGTTTTGAATTTTGTTTAATTGTCAGGTATAATTTTTCTTTGGATTGATGCCACTTGATGTCCAAATCAGGAAATCCGGGTTTATATAACCATTGATGAAAAAATGCTTTTAAGTCCATTCCCGATATCGTTTCGGCAATTTGACGGAAATCACCGGTTAAAGCATTGGAATTACGAAATTTCGTGTAATAAGTATGAAGTGTGGTGAAAAAACTATTATCTCCTATTTTATTTCTTAACATGTGCAAAAACCAAGCTCCTTTCTCATAAGAATTGGGATTAAGTAATTTGTTCCAATTTTTCACGGTAGTGTCAATTACAGGTTTTGATGTTACTGAATTGTATCTTAGAACCTTATCTCTTTCCATTTTCATCCTCTGTTTCAATTTTTCTTTACCGTATTTATGCTCCAGATACAAATCGGTAAGATAAGTAGCAAATCCCTCGCTAAGCCATATATGATGCCAGTTTTTTTCCGTAACACTATTTCCAAACCATTGATGAGCAATCTCGTGAGCTATTAAGGGTTCAACTTTATGTTTTCCGTTGACTGATTCTTCATAGTAAAAAATATTTCCGGCATTCTCCATCCCTCCATAGCGGGTTTTTGATTGCACATTGGCAAGTTTCAAATACGAATATTGACCGAATGAATTAATATAGTATTTTAATATTTCCATTGAAGGTAGATAATCATCAGTACCATACTTTGGTGTTGGAGAAAAAGTCATGGAGTAAACTGGAATGCAATTCACATTTCCATAATATTTTATATCAAAATCCGCAAGCCCTATGACCATAACTTTTGTTGCCAAAGGAATATTTTTTGTGCTAAAATGGTATTTTGTTTTATAACCATCTATTTTTAATGATTCTATCAACTTACCATTAGCTACCACCTGATAATGATTTGGAGCTGTTATGAACCAGTCAACACTTGCTTTATCGGATGGATGATCTATCACAGGCAACCAGTTGTGTGCTCTGTTTGGCCAATTGTCACCGAAAAAAGTTCTTTTACCATATTTGTTTTTGGAAATAATCAAGCCGTCTTCCGGAATTCCTTCATAAGAAATACTAAAATCAACAGTATCTCCTTTCTTCCAATAATTTTCAAATATATATAATTTATTTTTCGTTTGTTTATACTCCAATTCATATTTATTTGCTTCGGTAAATATGACTTTCATACCTTTTTTTCCTGTTTTGTTTTTTAAATCAAGAAAGATTTCTTTGGCATCTTTAAGAAATACTATTTTAATTTTGGCATATCCGTAAATTACATTTGTTGAATCATTCAAATCTATATTAAACTCATAATGCAAGACATCAATTTTATTGATTTGAGGATTTTGTTTCTCAATCTGAGCATAGATATTTGAAAGAAAGAAAAAAGATATTAAAATTAAGAATGTTTTCATTTTAAAATATTTGTTTTGCATTGCAAAAGTAGTGATTTTTTTATTATTAAAGTCGGAACAACCGACTCTTTGTGAACTGAAGTGGTACCAAT
>JALSPW010000053.1 GCA_026985735.1 Saprospiraceae bacterium | reverse complement strand
CCGGATTTTCAACATTTCCGCCAGAATAACCCGGAACTACTTCTTTCACTCCTTTTAGTTCGCTGAAAATAGCTTCAACGCACCAAAAACATCCGGCTCCAAAGGTTGCGGTATCCAAATTTTTATTTTGGCTCATATTTTTTACATTTTTATTTGTTTTACCGGATACAGTACAACTTGCGGAGATAATACCGGCAAACAAAAATAATATTAAGATATATTTATTCAAATTCTTTAAATTTTATTTATGATAATTGTAACTTCTATAGCGAGATCGTTTTATAAAAAACTCCACTTGCATATTTACTTATAATTTAATTTTAAAACCAGTTTGTTCAATGTCAGACCCTGAACAAGTATTGAAAACAAAACAATAACATAAGTAATGGTAACGAACAAATCCCTATGCATATTATCTGCAAGTGAGAGTGCCAAAGCTATTGAAATGCCACCTCTTAATCCACCCCATGTCATAACCAGTCCCGTATGTTTTACAAATTGCAATTTTTTCTTAAAAAACATAATGGGTAAATATAATGAAATATATCTTGCACTTATTACAATCAATATTCCGATAATACCGATTGCAATATATTTTGTATTCCAATCCAAGACAATCATTTCAAGTCCTATCATTACAAATAAAATGGCATTTAAAAACATATCCATTATTTCCCAAAATTTATCGATGTAAGTCTCGGTAACTTTAGACATTGTAGTGTTTCTAACGGTATCGTGACCTACTATTAACCCCGTAACGACCATTGCAAGAGGTCCGGAAGCATGAAATTGATTTGCCAAAAGATATCCTCCCATGACTATTGCAATTGTAATCATTACTTCAACTGCATAATTGTCTATAGCTTTCATCATTAAATATGCCAAGTATCCTAAAATCAATCCAATAAAAATACCTCCTCCGACTTCTACTCCCAATAAATGAACAATTTCGGTTATTCCCGATTCGTTTTCACCGCCTTTTGCTATTTGAAACAAAGTGATAAATACCACTACTGCCACTCCGTCGTTAAATAAGGATTCTCCTACTATTTTTGCTTCCAGTTTTTCCGGAACGCCGGCTTTTTTTAATATTCCGAGTACGGCAATAGGGTCGGTT
This sequence comes from Saprospiraceae bacterium, assembly GCA_026985735.1. Classification (GTDB taxonomy): domain Bacteria; phylum Bacteroidota; class Bacteroidia; order Chitinophagales; family Saprospiraceae; genus JADJGA01. Next base: position 3,407 of record JALSPW010000053.1, on the reverse strand, counting down.
GGAGATATAAGAGAACCGAAAAGCAAACAATATAAAAGATTCATATCAAATCCAAGAAGATGGAGGATAAAATACATTGTGTATCCGATTATAAATGTGGATAATATAACACCTAATGTAGCAAAGACCAAGATAGGATATCTTTGGATTTTCATTTGATCAAAATTGGTATGCATTGCGCCTGCAAACAATAAAAAACTAAGCATTATATCGAGCAATGCGGTTTTAAAATCCAATTGTAAAACGAATTTTTTAGCGATTTCAATCAATCCGGGGAATAGACTTCCGAAAATAACAATACCTAAAGTAAATAATATGGTAATAAACATTAAACCGATAGTATCGGGTAGTTTAAAAATCAATTCATTTATAAAGCCGAATACTGCTGCCAAAATTATTAAGAGAGTGAGTATTGTTAAAAAATCCATCTTGTATCTTTTTAATATTAACAGCCGGTTCCCTTTTAATAAATACTCGGATAGAGTGTTTAATAAAGGGATATTGTTTATTGACCGGAATTAAAAAAAATCTTTTTAATTTCGCTGATCATATCTAATTTTTCCCATGTAAAAAGTTCCACATCAAGTTCTATTTCTTCTTCATGTTTTGCTCCATAATCAAATCGTTTGAATTTTTTGGTCATCTTTTTATATTCCCTTCCAAAATGACCATAAGAAGCGGTTTCAAAATATATAGGATTTCGCAATTTCAATCTTTCTTCAAGAGATCCCGGTCTCAGATCATAAAATTCCTGTATTTTATCAGCTATTTGTTGGTCCTTATATTTGGTTTTATTAGTTCCAAAAGTGTTAACATAAATATTAACCGGTTCATTTATTCCTATTGCGTAAGAGATCTGTATAAGGATTTCGTCGGCAATACCTGCCGCTACCATATTTTTAGCAATATGTCTGGCAGCATAGGCTCCCGATCTGTCTACTTTGCTTGGGTCTTTTCCTGAAAAGGCTCCTCCGCCATGAGCTCCTTTTCCTCCATAAGTATCCACTATGATTTTTCTTCCTGTCAAACCGGTGTCTCCGTGTGGTCCGCCGATTACAAATTTACCGGTAGGATTAACAAATAGATTATTTTCGTAATCAAAACCATCAAATAATGTTTTATTTTTTCCTGAAAGTCTGTTGATAACACGGGGAATAAGAATATTTATGATATCATTTTTTATTACCTGAAGCATCATTTCCGTATTTCCATCAAATTCGTCATGTTGAGTTGAAACGACGAGCGTTTCAACTTTTTCAGGTTTATTATAATCATTGTATTTTATCGTGACTTGACTTTTTGAATCAGGTCTTAAGTACGTCATTTCTTTACCTTCTTTTCTTATATTTGCCAGTTCAACCATTAATAGATGAGCTAAAAACAAGGGTAAAGGCATAAAAGTATCGGTTTCATTTGAAGCATAACCGAACATCATTCCCTGATCTCCGGCACCTTGTTCTTCTTTATTTATTTTCACTACCCCTCTTCTTATGTCTTCGGATTGATCGTGAATGGAACTCAATACGCCAAGGGATTTATATGAAAAGAAATATTCATCTTTCGTATATCCTATTCTTTTAACTGTTTCTCTTATTACTTGCTGGAGATTGACATAAGTTTGAGTTTTTACTTCTCCTGCTACAACGACTTGTCCTGTAGTTACCAATGTCTCTACTGCTACTTTTGAATCCGGATCGAAGGCTAAAAAATTATCAAGTAATGCATCTGAGATTTGATCTGATACCTTATCAGGATGCCCTTCTGAAACTGATTCCGATGAAAATAAATATGACATTTTTTCAATTTTAATTATTAATAAATGATTCTATCCGGTTAGTGTCTGTACGAATAATTGACAAAAATAACAAACTTAAAAATAAATCAGTCAAGTTGGGGTAAAAATATATTCCAATTGCTGTTTTTAACATAAAATTAACTTTTATCTAAAAATCTATTTTAGTTCCGTAATATGAACTTTTATTGGTAATGCTGATTTCAAAATTTTTCATATTTAAAGCACTTTTTCTTAGTAGTCACATAATAATTTTAATTTAATATTTAATATTTCAATAAAATCCGGTCAAACTGCAATTAATGCTTTTTCCAAATCTGTATTTTTACCGATTAATTCAATAGCTTTTTGGACTTTCCATGGTGTATGCCTGTTGATTTTAACTTCGATTTTAGATATTTTTATTACGGAACTATATGTATCCAAGGGTGTATGCACTACAGGGATTTTATTTTTTTCAACATATTCAATTGTTTCTAAATCGCATTCTCCATCTCCGGTAAGCACTATTCCCGCTAAAGGACTATCATCCAATTTCAGCATATATTCCATCATTTTTATTCTGTCTATAGCCTTACCAATTTGCTTTGTATCTGTCAATAGCAATAAATCTTCCGGATGTTTCATATTGTTATAATCAATCATCGATCCCGAAATAATATTTGCCACTCTATTATTTAATTTTTTTTTATTATACAGAACTTCTCCTTTAATTTTTTTCGTCACCGTTTCCATCAGCGGATATGCCAATGTTTTATCATAAGGTATCACACCTATTAAAGGAACATTTACCATTTCAAGCCATCGGCCTACATAATTTGTTACTTTATCCAGTTTTGCCCGTAAAACTTTATTAATAATAACTCCAATTATCGGTACACCTTCTTCTCTAAACAAGGAAGTAGTCATAAAAAATCTGTCTATTGTATTCCCAATACCTCCTTCCACTACCATTATAACTCCCGCATCAAGCATTTTTGCAACTTTTGCATTGTTCACCCCCGTCACTGTCCCTACACCGGGATGTCCAGTACCTTCATAAACAGTAAGGTCATAAGTGTTATTCAATATTTTATTTGCATTGATAATTCTATCGGGATAATCATAAGTAGTAGGATGATCAATAAATCTTTCCGTTGCTCCCTTTCCCAGGATCACAGGACTGTGAACCTCCGGAATCATTTCAAATCCGAGAAGATCCGAAAACAAAATAATATCTTTATCTACTCTGAGATTTCCAAGATCCAAAAACTGTTGTCCTACAGGTTTTGCATAGCCCACATTGACTCCCATTTGTTTGAATTGATGAACTATCCCCAAAGTTGAAGTGGTTTTTCCAACATGCTGACTTGTAGCAGCAACATATATGTTTTTATATTTCATTTTTCTTTGATTTTTATGCAAAAATAATGAAAAAAATACAGGAATTGAATAATGTTATATTTTTGAGGTTTTATTTAGAAAGAGAATAACTTGTTATATTGATTTAAATGTTCTTCACCTTGGCTAAATAGTGTCTGTCCATAAAATCATTAAAATTTGAAAAATATTCTTTTTGCGATATTTTTACTTTATTCAAATTAGTGATGCTAAGGCATCACTAATTCTCAGAAAG
>JALSPW010000052.1 GCA_026985735.1 Saprospiraceae bacterium | reverse complement strand
ATAAAGCCAATTGAATATTTTTGAAAATAGCACATGGAAAGCAAGAAATATATAAACAATATCCCAAATTTATTTGTAACAAAATAAACAAAAATGCCATCAAAACTCTATTTTACAGCACTATCGACTACCGTCATAAAGGTTATCCAATTCAGCTATTGCCCTTGAAGTTAAAGTAAAATGAATTTTTTTACCTTTAACTTTTAATTGACATTTACGATTTTTTTTATCTACGCGATAAAGTAGATTTAAATTAATAAAAACAGACCGACTGATTCTGAAAAAAAAGTTTTGTTGCAATTTACTTAAAACATCTCCGAGATAACAGCTTATAAAAATTTTCTCTCCGTTTATTGTAAATATATTGGCATAATTACCATCTGCGATACAATATGCGACCTCATCAGGATTAACAAGCACATATCCATTAATGGTTTTTAATCTTATTCGTTTAAGATCAATTTTTTCAAATAGCAATTTGCTTTTCTCAGCCAATAATTCCTGATGATGATTGGATTTATATCTTTGAACTGTTTTAACCAGCTCTATTCTTTCTACCGGTTTTAATAAATAATCAAAAGCTGCGTATTTGAATGCTTCTATTGCATATTTATTAAATGCCGTTATAAAAACAATACAAGGATCAAGATCAGACTTATTTAATTCTCTAATAAAATCAAATCCGGACTTTTCGGGCATTTCAATATCTAAAAAGACGATATCAGGCTCCAATAAAAGTGTTTTTTCCAATGCTTCATCTCCATTTGTAGCCTCTCCCACTATTTTTATTTCCTCAAGAGGAGAAAGTAATAATGACAATACTTCCCTGGCTTCCTGCTCATCATCAACAATCAAAGTTTTAATATCCATTATACTATTTTTATAATTTCAGACTATTGGGCAATAATTAATTCGTGATTACAATATGCTCAATTATTTTAGTTCCAATGGCTTTATTATTTTCATCAAACAAATCAATAATTTCAAATCTCACCTCGTTTTTATGAAGCTTTTTATATAAATCAAACATTTCTTTGGCGATATTAATTCCTTTACCTGTACCAAAATTCACTATTTCGGAAGCTTTTTTTCTTCCTATACCATTATCACAAATCTCAATAATTGTTTCATTATCTTTCCTTTTTATTTTAATGGTAATCATACCTCCCTTATCTTTATTTTTCAATCCGTGTTTAATAGCATTTTCTACAAATATCTCCGCGCACATACGAGGCACCAATATATTTAAATCAACATTATCATCAATAATTATAGAATAATCAAATTTACCTTTGAATCTGAATTTTTGTAAAAACAGATATTTTTCTATTTGATTCATTTCTTCTTTAAGAGGAATAGAAATTTTTTCCGAACTTTCAATAGTATGTCTTATTAAAGATGTGAAATGTGTAAATAAATCATACGCTACTTGTTTATCTTCTTTTAAAATTATACTTCCAATAGAATTTAATATATTAAATATAAAATGAGGATTCAATTGATTTTTAATTGCCGCCAATCTAAGTTCCATCAATTTTTTATCATATTCCAATCTGAGTCCGGATTTTTCTTTTTCAACTTTGTCTTTTATCTCCTTTTCTTTTTGCTTATAATAAAAATACCCCAATAACAACAGAAGAAACAACAATATTGATATAATGCTAAAAGCAATAGTTATAATTTTATTCTTTTCAATTTTCTCTTTTAGAACATCCTCACTTTTTTGTAAAAGAGTAAAATCCATATCTTTTTTTAAATCCAGATACTTGGCTTCTGTTTCTAAAATAACTCTATATTTTTCTTTTGAAAAAATACTATCCTGAATTACATTATATTTTTTAAAAAAATACAAAGCTTGTTTGTAATCACCTTTTTTTTCATAATATTCCGACAGAAGTTCATAATTCAATTTAAGATTTTTGATATAATTCATTTTGTGAGATATATCCAAACTAAGATTTGCATATTCCTCTGTTTTAGAAATATTATTCATTTTAAAATACAGGTCTGCAATATTATACAAAACGATACTTTCGGTTTCTTTATCATTTTGTTCTCTTGCAATCACAAGTGCTTTGTTATAATAATTTAAAGATTCTACAAAATTATTTTCATTTTTAAGAGATTTACCGATTTTTGAATAACATTCATCTTTTCCGTAATTATAATTTAAACTATCAAAAATACTTATTGCATCAAAAAAATATTGCTTTGCTAAATTATTTTTACCCTTAATTAAAAAAATATCTCCCAAAATATAATAGCATTCAGCTATTCTTTGTTTATCTCCTGATTTTAGAGATAATTCCAAAGCTTTATTTACATATTGCAAAGCTTTTTTATAGTCTTTTTGAAGTTTATATATATTACCTATATTAAGAAATTCCACATTAGGCTCATAAGCCTTTGTTTTTTCAATTATTTCCAATGTTTGGGTAAATGCATATAATGCTTTTTTATAATTTTCCATCCCCATATACACAACCCCAAGATTATTATACAAACTTGCAATCCAAGTAGAATCTTTCAATATTTTAGCTATATTCAAAGCCTTTAGCTCATAATTCAATGCTTGCTTAAAGTCTCCTTGTTGCCTAAAAACTACTCCCATCCCATCATATACTTCCCCTTTCAATTCATTTTTATTTATTTTTATACTCAATGTTAGTGCTTGTCGAAAATATTTAAGAGCATTATCAAATTTACCCTGTTTCCTTAAAATTTTACCTGATATGATCAGGGATTTAAGAATATATTCTTTAGTTTCTTCTTTATATATTTGGCTATCCAAGTACCCGGAATTTTCGCCCTCTTCAATTATTTGCCGGAAATATAATAATGCAGAATCAGATTTGGATTTTTGAACCTCTTTTCCAATGTCATATAGCAATGGTACTCTTTTTTCAAATTCCCTTGTTTTCAATAAGATCTGTTTCAGACTATCAACATTTGTTGCATTTAAATCCAAATACAAAATAGAAAAAAACAAAACAATCACTAATAATTTATTGCTTTTCACAAATGATTTTTTTCGATAAACATACAATCCTAATTAAAATATCAGTACTACCTTGTAAACAGGCATTTTAGAGCTATGAAACATTTTACTTAGTTAATGCTGATAACAATACGGCATTAACTACTATTGATGCAAAAATACAAACTTTTCATCTCAAAAACAACCTGCGGTGCTTGAAAGTTATTTAGTGTTTGTCTATAAAGTGCTTAACTTTTAAAAATAATACTCTATTCCCATATAAATCCTGAATGAGTTAGCTTCAAATTCATAATCATATTTATATCCATCTATCAATATGTTATCAAATGTTCCAAAACTATACCTACCACCGATTATAATAGCTATGGGCAATTTTATATGATACTTTGCACCGCCACCAATAGACAATCCATATCCTCTCATTTTTAAAGTGAGATATTCCCAAGTATCAGTATCTACGGCATCTTGAGTGCTTTTTTGATACATTCCGGAAATTTCAGCATAATACCGGAAGGCTTTGATGGTTGAGCCGAAATTATACCTTGCACCAATATCAATATGTTTGTACGGAAAGGCATCAAATTCTTCATCTTCAGGAAACATAATTGATAAATCATATTCAAGAAAAGCTTCAATCCTTTCCGAAAATCCATATCCGGCTTTTAACCCGAGATGTATTCCAATTTCACTATCAACATCCAAATCGCTACTACTCCAAATAGTAAAACCATAATGCAACGCCCCTGAAAATCCTACAGCGGTTGACTTCATTTCAAATATTTCCTGCGCTAATAAATTGAAAGAACAAAAAACAATAGAAAAATAAATTAGTAATAATTTTTTCATACATTTAAATTTTTTAGTTAATACTTGATAGTTATATTTGTTTTTTTTGCTGTCTTTACCTTGAATTTCTGTCCCTTTTTATATTTAACATTTTGTCCTCTTTTGCCGACATATCTAAAAACCGATTCTTTTAACGGGACATGTGTTCCATCACCGGCTACAATATAATGAGCTTCGATTTCAATAGTGCCGCGTTTTCGCCCTTCAGCTTTTTTTATATCATTTACGGTACAATAAACTTTTGACCCTGCCGGAATTATTACTATATCATTTTCCGTATAATCTTTATCAACATAAAGCATAATACTTTGCCCTTCCATCATAACATCGCTAGAAGATATTTGCTCCGGTAAAGTGATTATTACAGGCATATTTTTTTTAATAAATGTTTTCAAAATGTTATTTTTCTTTTCGGTTTTAATCTTCTTTTCAGTATTTTCTTTATTGGTATTTTTACCTAAAGTTTTGTTTTTTTCTTTGGTAGTTACCATACTGTTCTTTCCTCCTGCATTTTCTGTATTTTCTTTATTTTTTTCTTTTTTGTCTCTATGGTTTCCCGTTCTTTCTATGATTTTATTTTTTTTATCCTTTTTAGAAGATTTCATTTTTTCATCTTTATTAATATTGGTTCCTCTTATATCCTTTTTTTTGTTTGCTTTTTTCTTTTTATCTTCCTGTCTGTTTTTTGCTTCCAGTTTATTTTTATCTTCTTGTTTGTTTTTTTTTTTTTTCTTTTT
>JALSPW010000051.1 GCA_026985735.1 Saprospiraceae bacterium | reverse complement strand
GGTTTTCATTATGGGTTCTTCCCGTCTTTCGCTCTTTTAAAGAGAAAAGAAGTTTCTCTTTTGTATAAAAGATTTTTTTAATGAAAATTGAGGTTTCATAACGGGTTCTTCCCGTCTTTCGCTTTAATTTCACAATAGTTTGATAATTAAATCAAGCTATTTTTTTATCAGTTGCCCGGATGGTGGAATTGGTAGACACGCGGGACTTAAAATCCCGTGGACCGAAATGTCCGTGTGGGTTCAAGTCCCACTCCGGGTACCTTACGTAAACAAAAAGGATATCATATTTAATGGTATCCTTTTTTTATATAAAGAATACTTACAAAAGATATTTTAAACAATAAAATATATTAACTTGCGTATTAAAGAATGTCCGAACAAATATTATTAGGACATAATTAAAATAAAAAAAATATAATTCAATTTGAAAAACATTATACTTCAATATGATAGTTGGTATATTGCCCTATGTCTAATCTTGGGCATAGTTTATGCTTTGGTTTTGTATTACAAGCAAAACCATCTTAAAGACAAAAGTTTTTTACTTGTATCATTATTATTTTTTCTCAGATTTATATCCGTATCGACAATAGCTTTTTTATTGTTGGCTCCATTATACAAATCTATTTCCGAACAAAAACGCAAACCCATTATTGTTTTCGGGCAGGATTATTCAAGTTCTATTGCAAATAATTATTCAAATGATCAATTAAAAATATATAATAAAAAAGTCCATACCGGCATTGAAAAACTCAGAGACAAATATGATGTTCAAACTTTTTCTATCGGAAGTAAAATCATACCTGGACTCATTGATTCGTTTGAATTAAAAGGTACAAATATTTCATCGTTTTTTAGTTTCATAAATGAATCCTATGATAACAATGAGCTTTCCGCTGTGGTATTATCATCAGATGGTATATACAATGAAGGGACAAATCCCATTTATACAACTATAAAATTTGATGCACCTGTTTTTACTATTGCTTTGGGAGATACCACTGAAAAAAAAGATTTATTCATAAATAATATTTTTTATAATGATTATGCTTTTTTAGGAGATAAAATTTCAATTAAGGCAGTTATTCAGGCAAAAAATGCAACAGATTCAAAAAGTGTTTTGAATCTATATGAAATTAATGAAAAAAATCAGAGTAAGTTATTGAACCGTGAATATATATCAATAAACAATAATGATTTCTATGACTCATACTCATTTGTCATAAACATTTTAAAGCCGGGAATAAATCATTACCGACTTGTACTAAATAAAATAAAAGGTGAAGTTTCCACTAAAAATAATGTTAAAGATTTTTATATAGAAGCTGTCGATTCCAAAATAAAAATAGCAATAGTAGCTAATAATCCACATCCTGATTTATCTGCCATAAAAGATGCTTTGCTTGAAAATAAAAATTATTCTGTAGAATTAAAATTCCCAAATGATAAAATTAATATCAATAAATATGATCTTTTGATTTATTACAATTTACCATCGATTAAGAAAGATTTATCTTCCATTCACAATTCTGCAGGTGAAAGGAATATTTCCGAACTGTTTATTATCGGGACTAAAACAAATTTAAAAACTTTTAATAATTTGCAGAATTTGCTTAAAATCACGGGAAATTCCAATTCATTTAACGAAGCTCAAGCAGTTTTAAATGATGATTTTAGTCTTTTCCTCACAAATGAAATCAAGGATAAAAATCTTGAAAATTTTCCTCCCCTACTCGCCCCCTTTGGCGAGTATCAATTGTCGCCTGATTCGAGAGTTTTATTTTATCAAAAAATAAAAAACATCAAGACTCAATATCCTTTGGTAATACTGAGCGGCAATACCAAAAATAAAACGGGAATAATTGCAGGAACTAATCTATATAAATGGAGATTATATGATAATTATAAAAACAAAAATAATGATGCTGTAAAATCCATATTAAGTCAAATAGTGCAATTGCTTACCGTAAAAAAAGACAAAAGTCAATGGAGAGTCAAAACTTCAAAAAATATATATAACGAATCCGAGCCGGTAATTTTTTCTGCCGAGCTATACAATGACAATTATGAGCCGGTAAATACTCCTGAGGCATATATAAAAATCATTGATGATAGAAACAACGAATTTGATTTTGTATTTTCACGACAAAACAATCACTATGAAATGAATGGCGAAAAATTTCCTGCCGGAGATTATAAATATATAGCCACTGTAAAATTTTTAAATAAAAATCTTGTCAGAAAAGGAAAGTTTAAAATCATACAAAAAGAATTGGAGAAATTTGATGTCGTTGCTAAGTACAACACTTTGAATAAAATATCTATCAAAACCGGCGGACGTATGTTTAATTCAAATAAAATAGACAATCTTATTAATTTTCTTGACAATAAGAATATAAAACCTGTTATTTATTATAGTCAGAAAACTGATAAATTACTTGATTTTAAATGGATTTTCTGGTTAATACTTATATTCTTATCACTGGAATGGTTCATTCGAAGATATAATGGAACTTTTTAATACCTAAATATGGCAAAATACAGATTATTGACTCAAGAAGAATTGTCGCAACTGCAAGGAGTTTTTATAAACTTTTTAGCTGCTAATTCCATTACCGCAAATGATTGGGAAAAAATAAAAACAAAAAATAAAGATAAAATGAATTCACTCATTGAACAATTTAGTGACGTCGTTTTTGAAAAGACACTAGCCAATGTTCATTTACTTGAGAAAAGACTTCCCGGTAAACTCTTAATGTATGAACTATTTGAAGATAAAATGGTTTTATTGGGATTGGAAGTTATCGGTGACTCACCATTGGATTTCACAAATGAATTTAGTATAAGTGAATTATCAGACCTTTTTATTAATGAAAATCTTGAAATTTCATTTATTATAGGAACGAAACCATTATTTGAAGACAAAAAGAAAGAGATTTTTGATTTGATGGAATCAGGAGCAATGATTTCCCGTAATGAGGAATTATTCAGCGCTTTGAAAAAGCTAAAAGAAAGTTATAGTCCAAGCGAAAATTAAGTTTCTCTCCTCTACTTCACTTATCTTATCTAATCTTTTAGACATTTAATCTATAAAATTAAGTTATTAATTAATCTTTAATTATTTTAGCACAATAATATTATTGTGATAATGCGAAAAAAAGAAAAGAAAAGTTATATATATCCTAAAAACATTAACAATTCCGTCGTAGCCCTTCTGCATGTTGCATTTTGGACATTGATACTATTCGCAACTATTTTACCGGAGAGAGGAGATATTAATTCTTTTTCGATTATTTTAGAAACTATAAACATTGCATTCTATGCTTTTATTATTTATTTTAATCTTTATTATCTTTTTCCAAAATATCTCAAAGGGAAATCTCTGAAGATATACATTCCGGCGCTATTGCTTTCAGTCTTGCTCCTCACACCTATAAAGGGCGCCGTTTTATATCTTTTACATTATACAGATGATTCTTACAAAAGGCAAATCATATTAAATCTCCATTATACTTTTTTATCAACTTTTTTTGTAGCGGGTGCTTCAACTATTTTCAAGATACTTATCGAATGGTTAAAATTTCAAAGAGAAAAAAAGAAATTGGAAAAAGAAGTTATGCAATCAGAATTGAAATTTTTAAAATCCCAGATAAACCCTCATTTTCTTTTCAATACATTGAACAATGTTTATTCACTTGCTCTAATAAAATCGGATAAAACTCCGGATGTCGTTCTGAAATTATCTGAAATACTCAGATATATGCTTTATGAATGCAATGAACCCAAAGTAAAATTAGCAAGCGAAGTAAAATATATTGAGAATTATCTCGCTTTGGAAAAATTACGACAAAATAAGAATTTAAATATTGAATTTATAAAAGAAGGTGAAATAAAAGACCAGGTAATATCCCCTTTACTTTTTACACCTTTTCTCGAAAATGCTTTTAAACACGGAGTGAACAAGGTATTGGAAAATAAATGCGTAAAAATACATCTAAAAGTCAATAAGAATAAAGTGTTTTTTTCCGTTGAAAACACAAAACCCGATATTGATGCGGAAGAATTGATTAAAACACCCGGGGGAATAGGCTTGGCAAATGTAAAAAAAAGATTGAATCTCCTATATCCCAATAAATATAGATTTGATATTGAAAATACTAAAACCTCATATAAAATTGAATTATTTTTGGAACTAAATTAAAATCCGGTAAAATGATAAAAACTTTAATTGTAGATGATGAACCTCTGGCTTTGAAAGTCCTTGAAAAATATATCGAACAACTACCTGAAGTAGAATTAATAGCAAAATGCGAAAATGCAATTGATGCTAATAACATATTAAACAATTCAGATGTGGACCTGATATGCCTCGATATAAAAATGCCTCAAATATCAGGAATAGATTTTTTGAAATCATTGAAAAATCCTCCAATGGTAATATTTACAACCGCCTTCTCCAATTTTGCACTGGAAAGTTATAATTTGGATGTTGTGGATTATCTTCTAAAGCCGATTTCTTTTGACAGGTTTATGAAAGCTATTAACAAGGTAAATGAAAGATTAAGAAAAAATAGTAATTCATTGAAGGAAGATGATTATTTCTATGTAAAAGCGGATAAAAAACTTATAAAAGTCAAATACGATGATATTATCTATATTGAGGGATTAAAAGATTATGTAATTCTAAGAAATACAAATACAAGGGTAATTACTTTGCAGACAATGAAAAGCCTTGAAAAAAAACTGCCTAAATCAATTTTCAAAAGAGTCCACCGGTCATATATAGTAAATATTAATAAAATTAACTCCATTATGGGCAATATGATAGAAGTAACCGATAAAGGTAAAGAAAAATTAATCCCGATTGGAAAAAATTATAAGGATGAATTGATGAAAAGTATTGAAGAAAAAAGAATTTGATAAAAGAATAATTTTTCTGTTAAAATCATTTCGGTTTAAAAGTTACTCTTTCTAAACAGTAGCATTTAATTGCTATCATAAATACAATAAAGAATATGAAGGATTTCTTTTATAAAGCTACCGGCCAGAAACCAATTTACCTCTCATCCGTTCCGGGTGGAGATATTAACGAAGCATATAAAATAGTAACAACATCAAATACATATTTTGCTAAGGTCAATTCTTCGCCAATAGCAAAAGATATGTTTGAAAAAGAAGCACTTGGGCTACAACTTTTGAAAGAAAAATCAGGAATTAATGTTCCGGTCGTATTATCATCCGGCACTATTAAAAATAAAAGTTATTTATTACTAAATTGGATTGAACAAGGAAAAGCAAATAATGATACAAATAAAAATTTAGCAGTGCAACTTGCCTTATTACATAAAGTATCAAATAGCTTTTTCGGATTAGATCATAACAATTATATTGGGAATCTACCACAAAAGAATACGGGACATAAGAATTGGCTTGAATTTTATTTTTCCAACAGAATAGAATTACAAATAGAAAAAGCCATAAATTCAAATTTAATACACAAGAAGTATATTCGGAAAACAGAGTTAATGTTTGTGAAAATCGAAAGTGATTATCCGAAAGTAATACCTTCATTGTTGCACGGAGATCTGTGGAGCGGAAATTATATCATCAACAATAATGGCAAAGTTGTATTTATCGATCCTGCAATATACTACGGATGCAGGGAAATGGATATCGCTATGATGAAATTATTCGGAGGTTTTGCAAATGAAGTTTTCAATATCTATAACGAATTATTCCCTTTAGATTACCAATGGCAAAGCAGATTAAAATTTCACCAATTGTATTATATTTTGGTACATGTCAATCTATTCGGAGGGTCTTATATAAGTTCAGCACAAAGTATTATTGATTATTATTATTAATTTATTTTTTTCTATGAACTTTGTACTTTATCCTTTGAACTTCAAACTTTAAAACTTCCTCCCTCTATAATTTCCCGGTCAAAAAGAAATTAATCAACCTCTTTTTCCAACCGGATGAAGGCAAATATCTAATAGGAATATCAAGCCAATTGTATCTCATTACAATTGATTTTTCTCTTGTAAATGTGCTGAAAGAATGTTTGCCTTGATATTTACCAATACCACTATTTCCTACACCGCCAAATGGCAACCTGTCATTGACATAATGAACAACCGTATCATTGATAACTCCACCTCCAAATGAGTACTTATCAATTAAATATTTTTGTACTTTCGTGTCATTTGAAAATATATAAAATGCAAGTGGTGCAGGATAAGAAGCTATTATTTTTTCAGCTGATTCCCGATTATCATATCCGATTACAGGTAATACAGGTCCAAATATCTCTCCTTGCATCACAAGGCTTTCCAACTTTGGATTTAAGATTACGGTAGGAGCAATATAGTTTTCCGTTTTATCATATTCACCACCTATTACTATATTTTCATTTTCCAACATAATTTTTAATCTTTCAAAATTATTTTCATTGATTATACGAGGAAAATCAGGAGAATTATGTGGATTTATGCCATATTGTATTTCAATTTCTTTTTTTATATATTTTAAGAAAGTTTCCAATTTTCCATTATCTATCAAAACATAGTCCGGAGCAATACACGTTTGGCCGGCATTTAAAAATTTTCCCCATACAATTCTTCGTGCTGCAATTTTCAAATTTGCCGATTTATCGATAAAAACAGGACTTTTACCACCTAGTTCCAGTGTAACCGGAATTAAATATTTTGCAGCGGCACTGTAAACATATTTCCCAATATTTGAACTACCTGTAAAAAAGATATAATCCCATTTAAATTTCAATAAATCTTGAGCAACATTCACCCCACCCTCAACAACTGCTACATAATTTTCATCAAACACTTCATTTAGAATCAATTTAACTATATTCGAAGAATTTGGCGATAATTCTGAAGGCTTGAGGACAACTGTATTGCCGCCGGCTATAGCTCCAACAAGTGGCGTCAATGCTAAATTGAAAGGGTAATTCCATGGTGAAATAATAAGAACAACACCATACGGCTCGTGATAAATTTTTGCCGTTGATGGAAAATTGATAAAAGAAGGGAAAACCCTTTTGGCTTTATTCCATTTTTTTAACTTTTTTATAACTTTATTCAACTCGGATATTACAATACCTATTTCCGATGATAAAACTTCAAATTCGGATTTTTTAAAATCATTGTACAATGCTTTATATATTTCCTGTTCATACTTAACAATAGCCTTTTTCAGTTTCTTTAAGTAAGCCAGTCTAAAATCAACATTCTTAGTCTTTTGCAATTCAAAAAACGATTGTTGAGCATCAAATATATGTTTCATAAGTTTTTATTTATTGGGAACTATTAAGGATACAATAAAAAAATATTATCCTATAAAATAATCACCTGCAATACCTATCGCTATACCTAAAACAGCCGACATTACAACAATTGGGATGATGGCTTTTTTATTTTCTTTTGCAACCATAAATAATATAGGAACAGCTGAAATTTCCGCTATTATCAATCCTTTTAACCATGGTGTGATACCCCAGGACACAAAAGGAATGAGTAATCCCAAAACAACCCAATGACTAAATGCGGATAAATTAGCGTATTTATTCATTTTTTGAAATATCATCGGGATAACATCAATTGTCCCAGCAATTATCCCTATTACCAAAGCAATTAGTATAATATTCATAAATTGATAAAATTAAAATTAATATTAATAAAATAAAATCATTTCAAACTTTGTCGGGATATTAATGTCACTTCCAGTCCTATACGATGCCGGTCTTACCTTTGTTTTTTCTGTATTTTTGACATTGCCCGCTCGGTCATTGCCGTAATAGTCAAAGCAGGATTTACACCCGGATTAGCAGAAACGGCAGAACCGTCACAAACATAGAGATTATCATATCCGAATATCTTGTGATTTTCATCAATAACTCCCGATTCTTTATCTTTTCCAATAACACAACCTCCCAAAATATGTGCAGTGGAAGGAGTACCTGTAAGAGTTTCAAGAATAAATGTTAAGGGTTTTCCTTTAACCTTTTCAGCATATCGCCCTGCCAGTTTTTGAGCCTTTGGTAAAAAAGCACTTGGAGGATTACCATCCTGTAACGATGTCAGAGGAAAAAATCTTCCCGGTTTCATTTTCAACTTACCTTCCAAATCTTCCATATACAGCAATACTACAGTTTGTTTTGCAAAATTTTTCACTGTATATATTCTAATCCATTTAAGTGGTTCTTTTACCAGTTTGACAACTAATTTCACTATCCTTTTCCACCAAACAGGTTCTGAAACCAATGGTAAAACTCCTATTCTCCAAAATCCTGATCCCGATCCATATCTGACTGGTTCCAGATGTCTATGCTCCGATGTATTCAATATCGAACCTATTGCTACTCCTTTGCTCATGTCAATATTCCCAAGTGTAGATGTTACAAAAATCAGAGCTTCGTTATTGCTTCTGATATCCATTCCGATTCTATCACTGACTTTTGGCAAACTCGAATTTTTCAATTTCAATAATAGAGGAACAGTCCCCAATACTCCACCGGCAAACACTATACCTGATGCAAATAATTTTTTCTTTTTAGAAAAATATTTTCCTGTTTTTCTAAAACTGATCTCATATCCTTGTTCAGTAGGTGTCACACCTGTCACAAAATGCTCAGGTAAAATTTCCGCTCCATATTTTTGTGCTAAATACAAATAATTCTTATCCAAAGTATTTTTAGCATTATAAGGACATCCTGTCATGCACTGACCACAAAAATTGCAGCCTGATCTTGCCGGACCCTCTCCCTCAAAATATGGATCGGACACTTCTTTATCTTCCTCTCCAAAGAATACGGCAACTTTTGTTCTTTCAAATTTATCATCCAATGAAAAATCTTCAGCCAGTCCTTTAAGTATCAAATCAGCATCAAAATATTCAGGATTTTCAGTAGCACCAAGCATTTTATATGCAATATCATAAAAAGGCTCCAATTCGTCTTTCCAATTCAATATATCCTTCCATGAGCCTGAGTTAAAAAAATTATCTTTGGGCTTTGGTAATGTATTTGCATAAACAAGTGAACCCCCACCGACACCTACACCGCTAATAACTGACAAATGTCGAAAAAATGTCATTTTAAAAATGCCTTTAAATCCCAAAAAAGGTAACCACATCCATTTTTTTAAATTCCAGTTTGTTTTTGGAAAATCTTCAGGTTTTTTCCATTTACCTTTTTCTATAACTAAAACAGAATATCCTTTTTGTGATAATCGAAGAGCCGACACAGAACCACCGAAACCGGAACCTATTATAATAAAATCATATTGTTTCTTTATATTACTTGACTCCATATTTATCCCTATTTACATCACATCAACATCCACTAAGGCTCCATTTCCGGCCTGTATTTCTTAACAAATTCTTCAAATTCTTCTACCATGTTTTTCGAACCTATAATAATAGGACTTCTTTGATGCAAGGAAGTAGGTTCAATATCAAGAATCCTTTCCAGATTTGAATTAATGGCTTTCCCTCCGGCTTGTTCCACTATCATAGCCATTGGATTGCATTCATAGAGCAACCTTAATTTGCCTTGTGGATTATTTCTCGAATTGGGATAAAGAAAAATTCCTCCTTTGATAATATTCCTGTGAATGTCAGACACCATGCTACCGATATATCTCAAACTCCGTCTCGAATCGGAACAATAATCAATGTATCTACGCATTTCCAGGTCAAATTGCAAATAATAACCTTGATTGACAGAATAGTACTTATCATTTTCAGGTATTTTCAATGATTTGTGAGAAAGACAAAATTCACCTAAAGACGGATCCAAAGTAAAACCATTAACACCATTCCCCGTTGTATACATCATTATTGTTGAGGTACCATATAAGATAAATCCGGCAGCTACCAACTTATTGCCAAACTGCAAAAAATCCTGCAATTCACATTCCTTACCATGATCCGATACTCTTCTGTAAATACCGAATATTGTTCCTACGGAAACATTTACATCAATATTGGAAGAACCATCCAATGGATCAACAACCAGTACATATTTTGCTTCTTTTCCTTCCTTAGTAGGTAATTTTACAAAATCTTCCAATTCTTCCGATGCGATGCCCGAGCATTCGCCACTATTTTTCATATAGTCAATCAATTTGTTATTGGCAAAAATATCAAGTTTTTGCACTTCATCGCCGGTTTTATTTTTTGAGCCTTCCAATCCTAAAATATTTACTAATCCGGCTCTATTTACTTCTCTATTTACTATTTTTGCAGCTACTCCAATATCCCGGAGCAAACCTGATAATTCCCCGGTTGCAAAAGGAAAATCTTTTTGTTTATCTAAAATAAATTCATCTAAAGTCGTGATTCTATCCATAATATAATGTTTTTATTGTTATTATTTTTTTCAATTACTCAGGTAAAATCATTTGGATTGAAAAAATCTTTTGTTATTCATTAGAGTACTCTATCAAAGCACTTGACTATTTGCCACTGATAACAACTACAAATTCACCTTTTATTTTATCTTTTTGCAAATATTGATCCAAATGGTTTTTACATGTATCCATAACCGATTCTTCATATATTTTTGATATTTCCCTTACTATTGTTATTTTTCTCTCTTCACCGAGATTTTCACATATTTCTTTAAGCAATCTTTCTATTCTATACGGAGATTCATAAATAATTATCGTATAAGGATATGATGATAAAAATTGCCATCTTTTGTTCCTGCCTTTTTTATGAGGTAAAAACCCTTCAAAATGAAATTTATCAGATGGTAATCCGGAACCGGCTATAGCGGTTATTGAAGCAGAAGCCCCCGGTAATGATATCACTTTTATATTGTTTTCGTGGCATTCTTTAACCAACATAAAACCAGGATCTGAAATCCCCGGAGTCCCCGCATCTGAAACCAATGCTATATTCATACCATTGTGGAGCATATCAATAACTTCTTTTGTGATTTTATGTTCATTGTGAGAATGATAAGATTTTAAAGGCGTATCAATTTTATAATGGCTCAATAACCTTTTAGTTACCCTTGTATCTTCAGCCAAAATAATATCACATTCCTTCAAAATTTCAATTGCTCTCAAGGTAATATCTTTTAAATTGCCTATGGGTGTCGGAACTATATATAGCATAGCACAAAGGTAACAATAAAATGTTAAAGAATTATTTTTTATTTATAAAATCCTAACAAATCAAAATTAGTATCTGTCTATAAAATCATTAATTTTGCTTCAAAATACTAATCAATTCATCTTCTTTACTTCTCATTTCCTGTTGTTGTACAGAAGTTTTATCTTTAAAACCTAGAAAATGCAATACACCATGTGAAATAACCCTCAGCAATTCATCCTCAAAAGCTAAATTCAATCCGGCGGCATTATCCCGAACTCTGTCAATACTGATATAAATATCACCTTCAACCGGGTCATCACTCATTTGAAATGACAAAATATCCGTATAGTAATCATGTTGAAGATACCTGATATTCAAATCCAGTAAATAAGCATCAGAGCAAAAAATATAATTTATCACTCCACAGGCAGAATGCATATTTGATATATAATCCGCCAGTTTTTTAGCAATTGATTGCTCTTGCTTTAATTTATAATCTACATCTGCGTTAAAAAAATTTATACCGGATTCGTTCATAATGATTTAAACTTAAATGTCATTTCTACTTTTGAGCCTTTTTTCTTAAATTCCACTTTTGTTGCGAGAGTTTTCATTATCATTACTCCTCTACCGCTCTCTCGTTCTATTCTTCCCAATGATGTCGGGTCGGGAATATCTTCCGGATCAAAGCCCTTACCTTCATCACTAACCTGAAATTTTAATTTATTATTTTTAACTTTACATACAAGATAAATCTTTTTTTGCTTGTCCCCTTGATTACCATGATGAATGGCATTATTAACTGCTTCGGTAAGACTTATAAGAATATCAGGATACAAGGTTTCGCAAACCTGATATTCAATAGCTATTTCATCAACCCATTTTTTTACCAATTTGATATTTTCAGGGATTGATTTTAATTCAAGTCTATGTATTTTCATTCCTATAGATTATGCTCTCAAACCGCTATCCAATTAATATAATTATAAATATTAATAACGATAAAAATAAACACCTGACAATACTAATATCCGGTAATAATGAATAGCAATTTACCAAATCACATCAAATACTATGCTAATTTAAACATTAATCATCAGCAATGAGTTCATTCTATAAGAATTTTTTAAAAATAATTTATCCTTTATAATAAACTATACAAAATATTTTTGAGATAAAATGCAAGGTTATATTGCGATTCAAATAGAAAAAAAATTAAATACTTATATAGTTTCCCCTCTTTATTTTGAGCTTTTAACTATTTTAAGATTTTTAATATACTGATTAACTAATTTTTTATAAAAAGGTTTCAAATCCGGTGAAATAGACTTATAAAATTCCAATTGGGATTCTCTTTCCTTAAGATATTTTTCAACTGCAGGAGGCATTTTTTTCTCTTTATCTATTGCCGATTTTGATTTTCTTTGATTATCATAACCTCTTTTTCTGTCAGCTTTGTCAGCTTCCAATAGCCGTGAAGTTATTTCTTGCTGTCTCTTTATTAATTTAGCATCCAATTTTTTATTCACAAGATCTTTCTCAATTTTATTCATATCATCAATCATCTTTTGCAATTGATTACCTGCGCCTTTCCCTTCTTCTTGTTTTTGTTTTTGTAATTCTTCGAGAGCTTTTCTTAATTCTGCTTGTCTTTTAGCCGCTTCGGCAAATTCCTTTGCCATTCCTCCTCTTTTACCGTTTTTGCCGTTTTTCAACATCCCTTTCAATTTCTCAGTAAGACTTTTTTGTCCTTCAACGATTTTATCCATAGGTTGTTTACCGGATTTTCCTGATTTTCCTGATTTTTTTCCAGTACCTCCCGGTTTATTGCAAGAGCCTGAACCCGGCATACCTGATGCATTCTCTTGCATTTGCTGCATTGCTTCATCAAGCATCAATGCCAAATCATTTAACCCTTTCATCGCTTCATGCTGAAATTTATTTATTTTGGCAAAATCTTTTGTCCTCGTTAAAAGATCTTCATTTTCCAAATTATCAATACTGTTTTTAATACTTTTCTTTACTTCACTAACTTTATCATTGACAAATGTCTGAATTTCAACAACCCTTTTACTCAATTCCTGCAAGCTATCTTCAACAATTTTAAAATCATCTTTCACCTTGTATTGTTCTCTTAAAATTTTCTTAAATGCAGGAGAATTAGCTATAACACCTTCCGTATTATCAAGCAAACTTTCTTGTGCAAATGACAAAGTCAAAATATTTTCAAGCAACTGCCTCAATGCTTTCATATCTTCTTCGTGCTGCTCCTTACTACTACCTGCCATTTGCATTTCCAAACTTTTAGCCATACTTTTCATTTTCTGAGAAGCACTTTTTTGAGACTGAGAAGCATTTTGAGGTTTATTCTGCTCCATTTCCTCCTCACTCTTCTCCATATCCTCTTTTATTTCTTCCATTTTCTCTTCATTATCATCTGCGAGATTCTTTGGAACTTCAAGTTCTTTATTTTTTTTCATTAAGTCAGAAACTTTTTTTTGCAATTTATCAAACTCTTTATTCAGTACGTCCTGTTTCTTTTTTGATTCTTCTTTTTTTTCAGGATTATTTTTTGTTTCTTCACTTAATTTCTCTTGTTTATCCGCAAGTTCATTCAATTTATCAATTGACTCCTGCAATTCTTTTTCCACTTCCAATTGTTTAAACAATTCCAGCAATCTGTCCATTTGCTTTTCGACTTTTTCCTGATCCATACTCATTTCATCCATTTTATCCAGCATATCGTCTTTTTGCAAATCTTCCATCATTTCTTTTATCTTTTCAAGCAAATCCTTTTGCTCTTCAGACAAAGATTCCTCAAACATTTTTTGTATCTTCTCCTGCTTATCTAAAATAGACTCATTTTCCTTTTTAAATTTCTCCTGATTTTTCAAGTTCTCATCCAACTTCTTTTTTGCTTCTTCTAGCATTTTTTTCAATTCGGCCTCTTTTTTCAAAAGATTTTCAAGTTCTTTCTTATCTTGCCATTCAGGATTTTTCTTTTGCAATAATTTATCCCGCAATTTCTTTAACTTATCTCTTATCTTTGCCGATTCCTTTAATATTTTTTGCAAATTATCTTTTATATCTTCTTCATTTTCATTCTCATTCTTTTCAAATTCCTCTACCGTAGGTTTTCTATATTCCAAAATTCCAGTTCTCGAAGATTTAGGCCCGTTTACCCCATCATTATCAAAAGTTTCAAAATAATATTTGATATACTCACCTGGTTTCAAACCCAATTCATTTATATCCAAAAAGTATTTAAAATCAACATTATTTGATTTATTAATCTTAATTTTATTTTTCTTAAAATCAATTTCCTTATCATTTGTATCATAAATCTTATAATTGAATGTCACTGATAAAATACCATAATCATCAGAGGCATCTCCAACAAAATAAAATACCGAATGATCAATAGAATCAATGAATTGCTGCATATTAATAACCGGAAATTTGTCTTTTACCACATTTATCGAATACGATACGGAATCCGGTTTTGTTATTCTTTTGTTAAGTATAAATATCTTGTAAAATTCATCTTCCCTAACTTTTCTATCATAAAAAAATGTTGTTTCTCCGGTACGTTTAGCGGTGTATAGTTTTTTATCAGTATTAAAATACAAACTTAAACTATCCGTATTAATAGCCTGAAAATCCCATTTCAATCTTGTACCTTCCGGTACAACAATATCCCCTGTATTTTCAAATACATCATCCTTCTGTCCGGTATATGCCGGATAATCCGCAAATATTTTAAATTCCGTTATTAAAGGTTTAGGAATAACTTCAAGTCTGTATTCTATAGAACTTACCTTCCCGGAGAAAATATGAAAATCAACAGGTTTCTGTACATTTTTAAAATGATAAATATATTCTTCTCCTTTTTTTTGCAACCTATATTGAAAGTTATTAATATCAATGTATACATCCCGGGGGATATATTCCCCAGTTACATCAACAATCAAATCCATATCTTCATACTGCACAATTTCCAAATTTTTATTCATTATTTTAAAATGGAAAGGAGCCGGTTGTTCAAAATCCTTATCGTTTTGAATAATCCTTGTTGTGCTACTTTCAATGGTACCCGGAGAAATTAAAAAAACAATCAATAATATTAAAGCCGGAGGAATAAGATACTTAAGGTATTTTTTATTTTTCTTTAAATTAATAGCAGATTTAAAAGGTATGAGTTTGATTTTTTCGCTTTTTTGATCAATTCCCGCGAATAATAATTCATTGTCTTCTTGATTTTTAGCTTGTCCGTAAAGTTGTAATACATTAAGCAGTTTATCCTGAACATTGGAAAAGTGATTACCGATTATTATTGCAGCTTTTTCACGTGAAATTGTCTTGCCCAATTGAAAATATTTTGTTAATGGATAAACAATCCAATATCCCAAACCTGCGATTGAAGTAAATATAAAACTGTAAAAAATCACTTTTCTTATAGCTTTATTAAAATAAAACTGACTTTCCAATAAACTAAAAACAAGAAACAATATTATTATCAAAGAAACCAAATAAATACTTCCTCTAATAATCTTATTTATATAATATCTCCTAATAAACTTATCGAGTTTAGCAATAAGAAGATTATAATTTTGCGAATTTACACTCATCAAATGTATTTTTTATTGTTAAAAATCAATTGATTAAACCTACAATCAGTTCACCAAATCCCAAATTCATTAACATAAAAATAAATATTATGTTTAAAGTAAACACTAAAGTATTATCATTTTGAATCAAAAAAACTTTTATTAGATACAAAAACACTCTACCTAAATGATTAATGTTCAAATAGAATCTATAAATATACATAAACTCTGATTATAATAAACGAAAACATACTTTTAATAGTATTCAAGACTTATCCATATTAAGTATAAATCTTTAGACACCAATTTCAAAACACCTGACCCGATAAAATTAAAATTCCATAAATAGGTAAAACAGTCATAAACCTGCTTTGAATTAATACTATATTTTTATAAATTTCTTTGATAAGTATTGATTCTCTGATTTCACACTTACAAAATATAAACCCGATTTTAAACCACTGCAATCAATATTTATATTATCATAGTTAGAATCTATGTTAAAAGTTTTAATTATACGACCTGAATTCGAATAAATCCGGCCGGTACATTTATGAGGATTATCATGAAAATCCAAAGTTAAAATATTATTAACCGGGTTGTTTCTCAAGAAAAAAAGATTATTACAAATCAAGGTCGTTTTACTACCTGAAGAAGCAGCAGGTTTAATCACCATTGATGTAACCGCACCACCATCACCGCTTTTTCCACCATTGCCATTAGCGGCAATACCGCCAAAATATATAGTAATATCTCCAATGTTTTTTTGCGGAGCTATCCAATCAAAATTCATGAATTCTACCGGACGTGGACTTGAATGCTCCATATAATCAACTTCATTCAAGGTAGATATTTGAAAACCACTTACAATACTATCAAATTTACCGGCTGATGTATTTGCACTATCTAAAAAGGTTGTTTGAAACCCATATTTTGCAGGATTACCAACGTGTTTTATCCTGTATTTAAATGTATATCTTTTTCCCGGAATATATTCGGATACTTCATTTCCCCCTTCATACATTTTTATGTCCAATGACACTCCGTATTTTCCGGCTGAATGACAATTCATACATTTTCCATCACTTATAGGAGAACCTGTTTTATCATGATGCCTTTTTGCCGGACCATTACCAAATGACATTAATAAAATTACAGATAAAAGCGAAAAAATAAATATATGTATAATAGTCTTCATATCTTTTTATTTTAGTTGTACTTAATCAGGTAGAAACATTCTTGCTAAAAATAACTCACATAGATTTTAATCAACAAAAATTCTAAGTTGCGTCTGTCTATAAAATCATTAAAATTTAAAAACAATCTTTTTGCGATATTTTCATTTTCCTCAACTCGCTGATACAAAGGCATCACTTCGTATCGGAAAAGTAAAAATCTCATCAATAATTTTTGTTTTTAAAAAATTAAGCACTATGTAGACCGACACTAAGTAGTGTCTGTC
>JALSPW010000050.1 GCA_026985735.1 Saprospiraceae bacterium | reverse complement strand
TTTTTTGTTTCAACAATGCCAGACCATGTATCAAAGCAAGAAATTCTCCAATATTTACAGTTCCTTCGGGAAATGGTCCCATTCTGAATATTTCCTGTCCAGTTTTGGTATAAACTCCTCTGTATTCAAGTATACCGGGATTGCCGGAACACGCAGCATCAACAGCAATGCTGTTTTTACGCGGTTTCCCGATTATTTTTTTTTGAGCATCTGAAAAAGCAACTTTTCTTGCATCGATATTTTTATAATCAACATATTCTCCTTCAAAAGCTTTTTCTGCAGCTTTTTTTGTAGGAAAAGATTTATATTCCGCATTCTCAAATTGAAAAATCTGCTCTTTACATTTTTCCCAAGTATCATAAACACCGGGTTTTCTCCCTTTCCAAACTACATAATATTTTTTATTCTTTTTTGCCATAATAGATAATTAGATTACAAATGTACTTTAATTTTTTTTCATTCAAAACTTTATTGTTCCTTGTTCTATATTCCATGTTTCAAATTTAGAAAAACAAAAGCAAAAGGCAAAACTGAAAAAGACAGAATAATTTTGATAAATAAAAAGATAAAATCCCATTTGTACAGAAATATTTAAGTATCTGTTTATAAAATCATTAAAATTTAAAAACAATCTTTTTGCTATTTATTATATGGAGTAATATGCTTATTAAGTTATACAGGAATTTTTAAATTACAATAACTCAAAGACAACAGAAGTTTATATATATTGCAAAACCGGTTTTATAAAATCTAAAAATACATTTAATAACATATATGAAATTATTAATTAAAAATCAAAAAGTATGTTATACACCCTAAAATAGATGTATAAACTTACCTTTTTAGTTTTCTAATGAAGTAATAAAAGTGATAAAGGTAATTAAATACGTACATTGGACAATATTTAATACAAAAAAAAACAAACCACAAAAAATATTAAAAATCTCTTTGTAATACAAAAAAAATTACTTACTTTTGTTTCAAATTGTTTCAAAACGTTTAATATATGGATAAATTATTAAGAGAAAAAGACATACAAGAATACTTGAATGTATCTCGTTCAACATTATGGAGATTTAAACAAAAAGGATTACCTACTATTAAAATAGGTAAAACCAATAGATATAAACTTGAAGATGTGAAAAAATGGGTAGCAGAAGAAACTCTACCCTTTTATGCTATAGCAGAAAAAAAAGTAAAACCAAAAGCAGAACAAATCATTAACACATATCAAATTGATTTTGAATATTTGTTAAGACACAATGAAAAATATTTAAAGAAAATACTAAATAAAAATGAAATTGATTTCTTGTATGAAACTCTGAAAGGCACTAATACCAATAATTTTACAAATCAAGATTATGTAATTACTTTTAGCAAAGTATATTTATCTATTCTAAAAATACGATATCAAAAAGAAACCAAACATAAAAAATACAATCCTCAACTTAATAAGTTTATGAATCAAAATATTGGAGATATTAAAATGATTTGGGGAAATAGTTTGAATATTTTGAAACAAATGAAATCCGAAAGCATTCAATTAATGGTTACATCACCACCATATTATAATGCAAGAGCATATTCTCAATGGGAAAATCTGAATTTATATCTTGAAGATATGCGAAAGATTATAAGAGAAAGTTACAGAGTGTTAGATAATAATAGGGTTTGGGTTTGGAATGTTGGGGATATTTTTGATAATGATAGATTATATACAAAATCGGTTTGGGGAAAAAGACGTATTCCTTTGGGAGCATATTTTATTAAAATTTTTGAAGAAGAAGGTTTTGAATTTGTAGATGATATAATTTGGGATAAAGGGTCAGTTGAAAGTAAACGACATATGAATAATGGAAATAATATACCTTTTTATCAATATCCTTTTAATTCGTATGAGCATATTTTGATTTTTCATAAACATAGATTAGATAAAACCAGAATTCCTTGTCCAGTTTGTGGTTCCCTTAAAGTAAATGGTAATACACAATCAGAAATTGGTGTTCAAAGTTGGGAATGTAAAAATGAAAAATGCTTTGTTAGAAGTCCTAACAATCGTGGTAAACGTTTTTCTTTAAGAACAAATATGATGCAATATTATCACGAAAACGATATTAGAAACGAAATTGATAAATATACCATTAAAAAATGGCAGAAAGATATTGTTAAAATAAATCCTGTAATCAAAATAAACAGTAAAGGAAAAAATATTTTGGGACATTCTGCACCTTTCCCTACTGATATTCCTGAAATGGCGATAAAATATTTTACTTACATTGACGAAAATGTTTTAGACCCATTTGCAGGCAGTTTTACAACACCTCTTGTAGCCAGAAAATTAGGCAGAAATGGTATTGGAATTGAACTTAATAGAGAACTTTATCGTAATGCAATAATTGAAAGAGTCATAACTGAATTAAATGGAAGTCATTATAATGAAATAGATTTGTTATAAATCTTCGTCCAATTTTAGAAAAGGGTCGTGTTTTTTTAATTGTTCCTTCAACTCTAACAACTCTAATTCATTAGTGGCGTTCTTTATTTTATTTTGTAATTCACAAGCCTTTACTTCATCATATTTGAAAGGTAATAATTTATCTGGATTATAATGTCCCCTATCATTTTGGTAAATTTTAAAAGAAACAGTATCAATATTTTTTATACTTTTAAAGTCATCTTTATTCATAACCCAATAATGATGCGTTTCCTTACAATCTTCAATACTTCTTAAATAAACCACAAAAAAATGTCTATCGTCATTCAATAAATCTTGATATTTGAAATTAAATCCAAGATTCTTTCCGTTATCTACGTAATGAGTTGATTTTACTTGAATTGAACGAAAAACTATTTTATAATTTGAACTATTGCAAGAAGGATTTGTGCAATTGTTTTCTTTAACCACAACTTCACTATCACAGATATTACACAAAGCTATTTCTTCTAATGTATTAGTATTACATATTGAGCAAGTAGATGATTGTGAAGAAATTTTATCTCTTGAAAAAATTGTTCCACACGAAGTGCATTTCTTTGATTTAACAATTTTTGACTTGGCTATTTCAGAATGATTTTCACAATCCGGATTAGAACATTGCAAATTATGAGTTACATTCCAATTAGAATCACATTCGGAACAAATAAATTTCATTGCAACTATATCAACTCTTTCATCATAAGGGGGTAAAAAAACAATCCATCCCCTTTTTGAAAGTTCAAATGCGACCATATTTTCACCTATTTTTCCGAATTGCCCAACCTTGATTTCACTCATAATAAAAATTTTATCACAAAAATAAACTAAATTTTGTAATTTTACACAATAAAAAAAATGAAATAAAAAACAATACAACAACTAAGCATTCGACCTGCCGATAGGCCAAGGTTGAATGCTTTGTTGACTTATCCGGTGTTTATACCATCAATCAATACAAAAAACCAATAAATCATTTTATATCAATTATTGATTTATGGGAGAATCTATATTTTTTTATCAACACAATTGGTATGAGTTTAATATCGATTTGCAATGATTACTTAACATTATTTTAACTCATTTTAATTTATTGATAACAAACATTAATTTAATTATCTCCGTCATCTTTTCGAGGTTATTTGTTAATTAAATTTTTATGTCATGAAAAATTCAATATATTTTTTATTAATGGGATTATTTTTCACAACACAGACTTTTGCTCAGAATAGTGGCGGTATTTCTGCCGGTATCAATTATGCCAATATCAGTCAAAACGGTATCAATACAAGTGAATTTTCCGGCTTGAATAATTATACTTTCGGTACAACCGGAATTATTTACGGTAGGGATTTAGACAATCATTGGACTTTATTAACAGGAATCAATTATTCCAGAAGAGGTGCTCAGTCCAAATTTGAAAAAGGAGTGACAGTCTTTGACAACACCTATGATATCGGAGCTAAACTGGTACACAAAATGGATTATATTGAAATACCCGTACTATTTCTTTATAAATTTAATTCCGGAGAAAATATATTTACTCCATATATCTTCGCAGGTCCTCAATTTGCCTATGAATCCGCTTATAATATCGATATTAAAGCTCATTTGCTTATTGATATAAATATTTATAAATACAATGTAAATCTATCAAACAATATTTTCAACAGGTATGATTTATCGGCTGTCGGAGGTGCAGGTGCATCCTTTCCGGTAAGATCAGGTAGTATCAATATAGATGCAAGGTACATTTATGGTATTTCGGATATATTGGATAATCCTTTATTAGATTTGAATTTAAAACATAGAAATCTTAGAATGAGCATTTCTTATATGTATGATTTCTAAAAAAAATAGTAACTGATTTCAAAAAAATAATCGTTTAATCAATATTTTCAATATATTTGATAAAATATACATAGATTGACATGAGTTATAATTAACATAAAGTCTCATATAAATCCACAAATATGTTGAAAAAAATAAAATTGATTATTTTCTTTATTGCAATTGTCAATGTTTCATATAGTCAGGTGAAAGCGCTTTATGTCAATGACCTTAAGCATATTATAGGGGATTATTATAAGGAAAATAAGCTATTACAATTTACCAAAGATAGTGGATATAACTACCTTGCATGCTACAATA
>JALSPW010000049.1 GCA_026985735.1 Saprospiraceae bacterium | reverse complement strand
AAAATTTATAATATTATAAAAAAAAATCTAATATCCGTTTTATTCTTTTTGAGTACAATCTTTCTTACATCTGTAATTGTACCGGATTCTGCTATCTCCCAATGTACTAATACTTCTCTATACCCCCCTTCGGATATAGAAGCATCTCATTTTAATATCCCTGTTACAGTAGCTACAGATAGCTGGCCAGGACAATATTTTGTTGTTAAAAATCTATCTATAGAAGACACATACTCTTTCACATCGTCTGCAGACACTACTGATTATATTACTTTAAGGGATGAATATGGTGCATTGTTGGCTCATGGCAATGCTCCTCTGAGTTTTACTATATCAGGGGGAGACATTATACAAGTTCATATAAACTTGATCAGTCCTCCATGTGGAACAGACGACGTTGACAGAACCACCAGGGTAATATGCACATCATGCCCTCCGATACCTCCGGGCATTGGTGTAGGTACAAGCAACCCGGAAGCAAAACTTGATATAGAAGGAGAAATAAAAGTAGCCATGTCCGTAAGTCCCCCAAAAGCAGGAATGATCCGGTGGAATGACACTTCCGGTGATTTCGAAGGATACAACGGTTCAAAATGGGTCTCCTTTACCAAAGCAAGTGCATTATGGGGTATATCAAATTCAAATCAAGGAAATGAAAATCAAAAATTAACCGCCTCAGACGGAGCAGCGTATGATGATTTTGGCTATAGCGTATCTATATCTGGGGACTATGCAATTATCGGTGCTTACGGAGATGATGTGGATGGGAACGCCAACCAAGGTTCCGCTTATGTATTTCAACGATCTGGGACTTCATGGACACAACAAGCTAAACTTACCGCCTTCGACGGAGTAGGTGGTGATATCTTTGGCAACAGCATATCTATATCTGGGGACTATGCAATTATCGGTGCTAACGGTGATGATGTGGATGGGAATACCAACCAAGGTTCCGCTTATGTGTTTCAGCAGTAAATTGAGGAATTGAGAATGTTACAATCTAAAATCAGAACAACTGACTCCATAGAAAGAAAAGTTCAAAGGAAAAAGAAAAAAGGAAAAAGTTTAAAATTTGCAAGACAAAAGACCTTAGACAATAGGAATTTAATTATGAATAAAGAATTATGAATTTCAAAACAGGCTTTGAAGTCACACTATCGCGTGCTTTCAAGTCCTAAAGGTTTATAAATAAATTTGCGATAAAAAAATCCATTGGGACGACATATTATATCTCCATAAGTAAGTGTCTGGTAAAATGATTCTCACCAGATGTTTTGACGGTATTTTTGCGGTGATGCAAAGCAAAAATAGTGACAAAAACAAAATTTTTCATTATATCCTCATCACCCGGCCCCTTGTCCTTTATCAATATATCTTCTTTAAGCTCGAACCCGGATAATAATGCTCAACTATCTCTTTCGAAGAATATCCCGCAAGAGACATTCCGATACCTCCTATTTGACACATTCCTGCTCCATGTCCCCAACCAGCTCCTTTAAAAACAAACCTTACCGGCACTTCTTTGCCTTGATCATATAACGTCTCAATATCAATAGCCGAACTGTATAAAAATTTCCTGTGCAATACCCTCCTTACTTCATAATCTTTATAAATAATCACCGATTTCCGTACAGAATCAGTATCCGTATATTTTATTTCCAATTCCAATATGCGTCCACTTCCCGCACGTTTTAGCACTATCAATTCCATAATAGATAAAACATCTATTTCTAATTTTTCCCTGATATTTTCAACCAGCTCTTCTTGAGTAGTTTCTTCTATCCACCTAAAATAATGTCCGTCTTCATCTACATCACCAAGATATTTATGCAGCTCTTCTTCTTTAATATAATGAGGACTACAGAAGGAATCAGGCACTTCATCTACCCATTTTTTCAATTCCTCCTCTTTAGTAAGATCAATTTCGAAATCATAAGGCGCATCAGATTTGTTTTGCATATAAGGTTTGGGATCGTTTTCCCAGAGATTTTCAAATTTCTCCATTATTCCTCCACAGGATTTAGAATAGCGGGCATCAACAATTTTCCCTTCATACATCAATACCAGCCCCTTGGTACTTTTTGCAGCCTTTTGTGCAAAATCCGTAAGATTATTTATCCCTTGAAACCTCTGACAACAATCATCATTACAAACATCAAAGCCAAGATGAATATGTTTTTGTTCCACATTGGCAAGCATCCACGAACGTGCTACGATTGTCTGTGCTTCTATGTAACTGTCAGGACATTCCGCACTCATCTCCGAAGTAGCAACACTAGCTAAGTAATCTTCCAAAGGCAATCGATTTATCAAGATCAAATTCCCGCCAGTACTTTTCATTTCCAGCTTTCCCGTCAACTTCACTTCTATATATTTTGCCCAGTGAAATCCCCTGCCTGCTATTACTTTTTTTACCATCACAAAACCACCATCACCTTGTTCAATAGTGATATTTTCATATCTTTCCTCATTCAATACCACAATATCACCTTCCCCTTCGATTGCCAATTCAGTTCCATTAAGCAATTTCGTCTCATCAGCTTTGACTATGCAATCTACTGTATTCTCAAAATCCAATACAATTATTTTTTGTTTATCCTCCGGCAGGACAATTCCAACCCGTATTTCCGGTTCTTTATCGGGAATAGTATTTGGTATAAGCATATTTATTATATTTTTAATCCCAAATAAGCATCAATTCCGGCTCCCAGTGCAGGTGCCTCTCTCAATTTTGACGTTTTTATAACTTCAGCATTAAATTTACCTCCTTTTACATAATATTTTTTTAAATCTTCATCATCTATACCTTGAAACAACCGGCTTAATTCATTTTGAATTTGATTCCATAATAAATTCGTATCTTTTGATTCTTCAATAAGATCTCCAAGCCTTTGCCCGACAATTATCGCCTCTAAAAATGTTCCTGTATATGGATGACTGGCCTCCAAAGATTTTCTATCGGGATTAACAAATTCAAATATATTTTTCCATCCGGAATAGACCGTAATTATTCTTTCGAAAAACAGATTCGCAATGTTATAACTTATATCATTTATACAATTCAAAGCTGCCTTGTCTCCTTTTACTGCCAATTGCAATATTTGCAACGGATATATATGTTTTTCATTCAGTTCTTCCACTTCGATACCCGAATATACGCTATAAATATACTGTATCCCACTGGCGGAAGAATATCTTTCCATTGACAGGCCTGATTTGCTTTTCAATTCCCAGGCTTTAGCTATCCAATTGCGAATAGAATCAAATGTCACTAATTTGCCTTTCAATTTCATCGCATCTGCAACTCCTGTTCCACCACCGAGATAATAAGCGTTTCCAACATATTTAAACATTCCATCAGTAGAATATTCCTCTCCCATACCGCAATAATCCGCATCACTACCCAGGTGATTTATCGAGCTATACAATTCTACACCCCTATTTGCAACAATCTCTTCTATTTCAGTTAAAAAACGAGGCATCCTCGGACCATTCAATAAAGCGGCTATACCTCGTTTATCTTTAGTTTTCAAACCAGGCATTCCAAAACCAATCAAAAGTTTTTTGTAGGGATTTTGCTTTGAGAAGCCGGTGATAACATCTGCAGCAGCATTTATATATGCTCTTGACTGCCGATATTCTTCATCAGTCAAATTTATTTTGGCTTCCATTTCTTTTAATTGAATTTTTATATCCACAGGTTTAAAATCAGGGATGAAAGTATCATAATCGCTATATTTTTTTTGGATATTCTTATCTGTCAATGAAAATAAACCGGTTTTTGTGTCATACGACACTTCCCAACCGCTTATCTTTGTAGCACCTCCGTCAATACCTATTATTATCATAATTTTTATTTTTTATCCTAAAAGCACTCTACCTTGGTAGTTACTATTTTTTTTTATTTTCTATGGCGATTCTCCATAGAGATTTGCAATTCTTATTATGCAATGCTAAAAAATCTCTATTCCGACCGGGCTATTCGAGGGTTTCGTCACGCCTCTATTTCTCCGTTTTACTATATTTCACTTTTCAAATGTCATATATGATTTTGATAAAGCCGGTTGGAATATCCGGCGTGACAGCCTCCGCTTCGCTCCGGCTCCTCTACTATCCCTATCGCAAACCATCACCCGTGCAATTTTCATTTATTATTATTTTAAAACCATTTTATCTTAGTATTACAATATTCAAACAAAGACCTTCCATTAACTTTTCTTTACTATTAAAACAAAATACTTTTAAATATAAAAATTCTAATTTATAACTTTTTAATATTGCTTTCAATTACTTTAAGAATCTTATTCGAATACTGTGGTTCTTTTACTATTAGATCATATCTTATTTTACCACACAATTTAGCCAAACTTGCAGAAATTTCATCGGATTCAATAGCAGAAATTTTATCATCAGCAGAAGTCTCCTGAATTTTATTTAAAAATTCGGAATATTCCATCAAAACCTCCGGACTTGCAATAGTTGATAATTTATGTGTTAAAAATTCCAATGAAATTAAGTCTTTATCATCTATCTCACTTTTAGTAATAATCTTTTCAATAAAATCTATAAGCTCAAAATAGATATTTGATTTCAATTCAAATATTTTAACCCGCTGTTCTTTTTCAAGCTCAACTTCGCTTTGCTTATTTAATAATGCCGCCGTAATCGCAATGGTGGCAACCGTTCCTAAAATTATCAATACGACCTCTTGTGCAAAAGGATATTTACCATTCAACAAATAAGCATATCGCAAAAATATAAAACCTACTACGAAAGTCAATAGGGAAATAATCAAATATTTTGTACTATCCTTCACTGTCTATATTTTACATTTAACATTAAATAGTGTCTGTCCATAAAATCATTAAAATTTAAAAATATTCTTTTTGCGATATTTTTATTTTCTTCAACTCGCTGATACAAAGGCATCACTTCGTCTCCGAAAAGTAAAAATCTCATCAAAAATCTTTGTTTTTAAAAATTCAAGCACTTTATAGACAGACACTAAATATTAAAATTCTTATTGTATGCTATCCTTCTTAAAATCGCATGCTTACGCATATCGTCCTTAGCCTCATCATTGCGCATGATTACATCTTCGCTAATTGCATGGTCGGTACCTCCGGAATGTCTTACAACTTCATAAATAGGATCATAAATCCTTCCTATTTTATAATATTCAGACACTTTCAATACCATTTCATAATCTTCACCATAATTTCTCGCATATTTATCATCATTTATAGAAAAATATCCCATTTCCTTTATTATATCTATAGGAATACAACGTGGAGCACCGGCACCGTTTATTCTTAATAAATTGTTCCTTCCATTATCATCAGTCCATTCATCATGAGTCACAACAGGTATTTCTTCCATCCTTTTCATAGTGCCGTCTTCTAGTTTTTCCCAAACTTCGTAAGAACCGATTACCATACCTATATTATCATCTTTTTTGAATGCATTAAGTACTTTTTCCACAGCATCGGGTTTTAACCTGTCATCCGAATCCAGTTGAATATAGTATTTTCCTCTTGCCGATTTTGTTCCGATATTCAAGCAAAGACCTATATTGTTAATATCTATCACAATCAACCTTATCTCAGGTTTTGCAGGATCATAAAACTCTCCTCCAGGCATATACTTTCTTACTGAATCAACGGTCGGATCCTCTTTACCGCCATTTACAACTATGATAGCTTCAATGTCTTTTACCGTTTGTGCCTGTATAGATTCAATAGCAGTATCGATAAATTCAGGTCTATGCCCAACAGGGATAATAATTGAAGCTTTTAAGTCATATTCTCCTTCGATTTTATTACCGGAATCCATAAATACTCCTGGTTCAAGATAAGCGCCAATTCTTTTCAGATGATTGGTCAATACCTTTTCAGCTTCAAGTTGAACATTTGTGTCCGACATTAAATAATCAAAAACATTGGCTTTTTGCTCGGATGCGATAATAGTATAAAAAGAACCACTATATTTATTTGAAATACGGATGATATTAAATATTTCGGAAATCTTTAACCGGATATCATATTGCACTTTAAACTTTAGCGTTTTGTCCAAACCTCCAATACGATCAAGCGCTTCTCTCCTTAGAAAAAATACTTTGCCGAAATCTTGATTATCTCTTACTCTTCCGATGTGGTAATTCAAGAGATGAACTTCTTTTACCTCATCTCCTTTTTTCAAATCATAATCAGCGTAAAAAGATCCGGCACCGGGATTTCTTTCGGCAGCTATCAAAAAAGCTTCTAGCGCAGCTTCTTTCAATATAACAGGATTCTTCATATTATCAATGTATAAAATAAAATCATTAAAATACTGCTCTATTGATTCAATAAGTATTTCCGCGTAAAACTTTTCTGCATCGGTAATCCATTCAAAGTCTATATTTTCTTTAGCTAATAAACTTGCAAATTCACTCTTTATCTCTCCTATAAATACAACATTAAAATTTTTAACGGTTTGATTTGCAATTGACAATACTGTTTGGTTAATATATTTATCTTCCGGATCGGAATGAAGTACAATAGTAATGTTTTCAGTCATAATATTTGATTGAATGGTGATTGAAATAATTAATTCATAAACAGAATTACAAATCTAATAAATATCTACTCAACTTGTTAGTGTCTGTCCACAAAATAATAGAAAAAAAATAATTATTGACATTCTTACAAGAAATCAATTAATTAAATTTTAAATTATGAATAATAAGACAAAAGATAAGCTATAGATTTTATAATCTGTTATAGTGAAATAGCTGAAATGGAACATAACACTTAGTCGCTTTGAGTAGTAGACTAATACTAACAAGGACAGGTTTATTATCAGGGAAATGTCTTTAAATGCATCGCAAATTTATTTGCGACAATGGGAGGCTTGTAAATTATTAATTACTATTTTCTCTTATGATTTTTTGTACTTCTTCAATACTTAGACCTGTGATATCCGTAAGATTGTCAATACTAAATCCCTTTTGGTATCCCCTCAAAATCACATTTACAGTATTTTTTTTCGATACCTTTTTGTTTGTATTCTTTTGCTATTAATTCATAAGTACTCATAAAATCTTTTTTTATTTTGGGTGGTATTTTTTCTATTAATTCCAATAATTGTCCCTCTTCAATCTTTACCGGTTTTTTACCCATAAAGCAACAATACGAAAATTTTAGTAAATTAAAAATTACAAATCACAAATCATAAATTTATTATGTGCTTCTCAATTCTATTGATATTTTAACTTTTCATAATTAAAACCTATTAATAATTCAGGTTAAATTTTAAAGATTCGGTTGTTTGAAATTTTATAAAAAAATTCTTAATAAATAATTTATTTTAATTATTTTTACGACATTTGGTTTTTATTATTTAATTAACACAATAAAATACACTATTGATGAAACATATTTTCTTATTTGCAATTTTATTATTTTCCATATTGCTTAAATCACAAAATACAGAATTGTTTGTGCCGCGCAATATGGTAAAAGCTTATTCTACATATACCCGTTCGTATAACGGTGCTCCCGGGGATAAATATTGGCAAAACAAACCCAAGTATGATATCAATTTGGATTTTAATCCTGCTACTGCTATTTTATCAGGTAAAGAAAATATCATTTACAAAAACAATAGTCCCGACACTTTGAAAAATATCGTTTTTACCATGTTGGGAGATATTTACAAAAAAAATAATTACAATCACGATTGGAATTTAAATAGAGCCCTCACCAATGATGGTTTTGTTATTAAAAAATTCTCTGTCGCCAGTAAAGAGTGGAGCATTGATGATAAAAACATAAGAAGATCCGGAACAAATATGTATATCAAGCTTGAAAATCCATTGCCTCCTGATTCCAAAATATCCTTTGATATCGAATGGCAATATGAATTCACCTTGAATGCTGTTATTAGAGCAGGAAACTACGGTGATAGTACTTTTATGATAGCATATTATTACCCCAAAATAGCTGTATATGATGATATTGACGGTTGGGATAAACACAATTATACGGGTTTCGGTGAATTTTATGGTGAAGTAGCCGATTATAACGTACATATCACTGTACCCGGGGACTTCAAAGTCTGGGCTACAGGTGAATTACAAAACCCCGAACAAGTACTATCTCCTGAATACCTCAAAAGATGGCAAGAAGCTCATATTCCGGGAAAAACAATAAATATCATTCGAAAAGATGAAGTTGCAAAACGTGATGTAACCCTACCGGATAAAAAATTAACCTGGTATTATATAGCTAAAAACGTTCCCGATTTTGCTTTTGGCACCTCCAACAGATACAGATGGGATGCCAAATCAATTGTAGTGGATACCATAACAGGCAGACAAACATTTCTTTGTACCGCCTATGCTGAAGACAGACACTATTATCCACGTGTTATCGATTTACTGGATACTGTCTTAACCAATTACTCTACAAAAATACCCGGAGTACCCTATATTTACCCGTCAATGAAAATATTTAACGGTAATGCCGGAATGGAATTTCCCATGATGTGCAACGATGCTGAAGATAACAAATGGGTAGGAAATGTCGGTTTGACATATCATGAAGTAGGACATTCTTACTTTCCTTTTACAGTAATGACCAATGAAAGAAAATATGCCTGGATGGACGAAGGCTGGGCAACATTTTTTCCTAATTTTTATATTAAAGATCATCTGGGAAAAAACAATAAATTTAATTATTTCAAATCCAGAATGCAAAGGTATTATCAAATTGCCGGAATGGACATAGAAGTTCCTGAAATGGTTTTGGTTGATTTATTGAGATTAAGAGCACCTTACAGACAAGCCAGTTACAACAAATCATTTCTGGCATATTATTATCTTTACGATTATCTCGGTGAAGACAGATTTTTAAAAGCATTCCGTGGTTATATAAAAAGATGGATTGGAAAACATCCTATTCCCTATGATTTTTTCTATTCCATGAATGACCTTTCAGGAGAAAATCTGAATTGGTATTGGCAAAATTGGTTTTTCGAATTCGGTTATGGTGATTTAGCATTGTCTTTGCAAAATAAAAATACACTGGTAATTGAAAACATAGGTCATCTAGCATTACCCGTAAGATTGAAAATAACATATAATGATGGTCATAGTATAAATATGGCGTACAATTTAAAAATATGGAAAAATGCAAATAATAAACTGACTATACCACTAAAAGATCCTGAAGATATAAAGAAAATAGAACTTGGAGAAGATTGGATAATAGATGTAAATAAAAGCAATAATATTATTGAATTTTAGCTTCAAAACTTACCTCGTGTAAGGAAAAGTTTCAGGTTTCAGGTTCCAAGTTCTATGTTTCAAGTTTCAGATTTACACAAAACAAAACTCAGAATGAGGTCTCATAAAAATAATGGTTTTAATAACAGGCTGAATATAAGACAAATAATTGAGAATTGAGAATTGAGAATTGAGAATTGAAAATGATAAAAGGAATTAAAATAATTAAACTGGTTGAACCGATAAAACATTCTAATGAAGCACTTCAGACCAAGTATCTCTAATGACAGATTGCGAGCTGCGACAAAGAGATTAAATTTGAAAAGATGATTAATCATGAAGCCAAGCAAATACCAGCAGCATTAATCTGGCATGATTTTATCAACCCACCCGCTACTGAGGTAGCGGTTCCTTCATTACCAAAAGAGGTTTACTCTTTTGGCTCTCTCCTTTATCAAAACCGTTCAGTCATGCATCAAGGCAAAAAATGAAAATATTTTTCTCTCATGATTTTATTGATTTTGGGGTCACCTTAATTCCCAACGGGTCAGTTGGTCTGAATTTTGAACTTTCACTTCCGAACACAAAAAACAAAGGCAACCACTTTTGGCTGCCTTTGTAAAATCTTTTCGTTATGAAAATTCTATTCTTAATGTTTTAGAACGATTAATTTCTTAAACACTATTGCATTTTCTGTTTCTATTCGTAAATTATATGTCGCAGGGCTCAAGGTACTAACATCTATATTTTGATCATGATAGCCAGCTTCAAACTTATCATTTACTGCTTTGTCTATTACCAATTTTCCTGTAATATCATAAACATCGATTTTGACTTCTGAATCTGATGTTAATTCAAAATTGATATTTGCTATATTCGATACAGGATTAGGATAGATCTCAAATTTGCTTGCATCCGTATTACTACTTATAAACACCGCCACTATCTTGCTCTTCGTTGTCATTCCGGTATTTTCAACTTGTATTATCCTGTAGTAATATATTCCATTTCCGAATTTATCATAATCATCAAATTCATACGTATTGGTCTTTCCTTCTTTGGATTTCACCTCTCCTACTTTTTCAAAACCTTCCGCTTGTTCGTATGATCTTTGTATTATGTATTTTTCTATGTTCTCTTCATTTGCAACTACCCAATATACTCCTACATGATCTTCTCTCCATTCCGCTCCTATGTTCATATAGTTCAACGGTAAGGTTCCCTGTGCTATTCCCGCATCTTGATGTACTACCGATAAGCCGGATTGAGTTTCAAACATCGCTGTCGTTCCATATCCGTATTCATTGGATACATCACTGTCCAACGTATCTACTCCCTGATTATCTATTGTAAAGCCATATCCCGATGAATATTCCGACGGTATATTGAATTTCAAATAGTAATCTTCTACCTGCAAATAGCTCAAATCATAGTAACCTAACTGATTGGTTGCTGTCGTACTATATACGTCTCCATAGGAATCATATAATTCCACTATCATATTCGGTACTCCGGGTTCATTCTCTTCCCTGATTCCATTATTGTTCTCATCTATCCAAGCCAAACTATTGGTCACCTTAGCCATTTCATAGTATCCGGCATCTATGTCCATATTACCACTTTCTCCCGATACCAATTCAAATGCATCTGTTGTCCATAAACCATACGCTCTCGTAATATCACTATCTATGGAATCATCGTTTCCTCTATTGGGCTGTGCAGGTACCAAGCCGTAAGGCGGTGTCCTGAAGTTTAGATAATATGTTCCAGGATTTGCACAGAAGGTGTAAAATCCGTCTCCACATACACTTCTCGGATCTATTCCCGTATAAGTATAATCCCATAATACCCATTCTCCATTCATCAGTCTGTATAGTTCCACTTTTAGTCCGTTTACTCCCGATTCTCCCGTGTCATACAAATCGTTCTTGTTATCATCCAACCATACCAAATCTCCTATATCTACGCATTTGAACATTCCTCCGTCCAATGAATGATTCTTTTCTCCCGGCTGTAAATTAACGCATGGGGTTGTACCGTAACCTGTTTCATGGTTTGCATCACTATCTATTAAATCATTGGTGCCAACATTGTCAAATGTGAAATCGGTAAATCCGTCAGGTAATATAAATTCAACATAATAATCTCCCGGATATAATCTGTCAAATAAATAATATCCGGTGGCATCCGTAACGGTTTGGGATAGTACTCTTCCGTCACAATCATGTAATATCACTTGTACGCCTCCTATACCCGGTTCTCCTGCGTTTTGCAACCCATCTCCATTTAAATCATGCCATACATAATCTCCCAATTCCGCCAGCAACAGCAATCCTGCATCCCAGGTACTGTCATATTCTCCTCCCGATATATAAGTGCATATCATCTCTCCGTCAAAATTGACATCACTATCATTTTCATCATCTCCTCCCATATCCTGATATGTCCACCACAATGTATCCGGTACGCTTGTGCTATCCATAACCACATTGTAATTTCCGGGTACGAGATTGTCAAAGAAATAATTTCCGTTTGCATCCGTAGTGTCTCTTGCCAGTTCAACTCCATTGCAATCTTGCAAAATCGCAACAACTCCTTCAACTCCGGATTCTCCCGAATCTTGTACGCCATCAGCATCCAAATCCAACCATACCCTGTCTCCAAGTCCTCCTACAACTATCACTT
This sequence comes from Saprospiraceae bacterium, assembly GCA_026985735.1. Classification (GTDB taxonomy): domain Bacteria; phylum Bacteroidota; class Bacteroidia; order Chitinophagales; family Saprospiraceae; genus JADJGA01. The sequence continues at coordinate 5,424 of JALSPW010000049.1, read as the reverse complement.
TCGCAGGATCATGATCATCTTCATCTTCTCCTTTATTTAGATAATCTCCATAAATATTATTATCATCGGGATCATCAGGTAATACACCACGTTCATGTGTTGCATCCGTTCCAGGTGTACTGTCGGCATCGTCTCCACTCCTGTCTACTCCGGTAGTATCTTTGGCACTCTGTATCTCTGCCCAATTATACCAATCTTCAGGTTTCGGATTCGATCCCAGTGTTACTATCCATTTCACTCCTATTGTTATACTGTCCTGTGGTAATAATGGACCTGCTATCGTATATACCGCTTTTGTGCCATCAAAGGTCCAACCTGCATTTAATGCTCCTGACAACCAGTTAAAGCCTTCTTCCTTGTAATCTCCTACTTCAATATCCGTAGCGGCTACATTGCCTTGATTGTATATCGTAATATTAAACATAGCAGTGTCTCCTATCGCTAATGGACCTCTATCCATTGCTATATTCTTCAACGCTAAGTCATATATGTGTATTCGTTCTCCGTCATGATCATCTTCATCTCCTCCGTTCTTGCCATCTTCATCTATCTTATTATCATCTTGACTATCAGGTACACCGCCGTTATCATTATTCACATTGTCATCAGGATCACTATCTATATCTTCATTCGTCATATCCGTTCCTTCTTCGTCCGTGGCTCCCGTAATCTCAGCATAATTATCCCAAGCTGTAAATTCATTTGCTTGCTCTAATATTAATGTTATTTGTACTACTGCGGAACTTCCCGGTTCTATTACTCCGGTGTAAGTATATGTCGCTTCTGATGTTGCTGCATCATAAGTCCACAACGGATTCAATCCGGAATCAAAGCTATAGCCTGCCGGTATATAATCTACCAATGATATATCTTTTGCCGCTATACTTCCCTGATTATATACATTTATATCAAAGGTAACAGCTTGTCCATAATGGAATGGCCCTGTCGCCGTAGTGGTTTTATTCAATGCCAAATCAAAGATTTCCAAACCCGCCGGATCATGGTCGTCTTCTTCTCCGCCTTTGTCCGTGCTTGCTATATCGTCATCTGCCGGATCGCCCGGTTCTACAGCTCTTTCTTCCTGTCCGTCACTGCCTTCATTGCTATCTGCATCTTCTCGAGGAGTGCCACTTAGATCTTCTGATGATGTAATCTCTACATAATTGATCCAATCCTTCTCGCCTCCTGTAGTCTGTTCTATTGTCAAGAATAAACTTATCGTCGTACTTGCATCCTGCATTAATGGTCCGGCTATCGTATATTGTAAATTGTTGCCTACCTGCGTCCAGCCTGCATTGCCCGCATTGCCGCTTAAACTATAGCCTGCCGGTAAGTAATCTGTCAATTCTATATTCTGTGCTCCTACATTGCCCTGGTTGTATACCGTAATGCTGAATTCCAGCTCGTCTCCATACCTGAAGGCTGGATTCGGGATACTCAGTAATTCTTTCTTCAAGGCAAGGTCAAATATCTCTATCCTTTCAGGATCGTGATCATCTTCGTCGCCTCCCTGATGTATATCTCCGGTTATATTATCATCTTCATTCGGATCATCGGGAGTGCCGCCATAATCATTTGTCGGATCTTCGTCCGTATTACTATCTATATCGTCTGCAGGTTCATCCGGATCCTGACTTACACTGTTACTGATTTCCGTAAAGTTTGTAAAGCTATTTGCATCAGTATCCAGACATTGTTGCAATTCAAGGTCTATCGTTATAGTTGTACTTGCGCCGGGGGTTAGTATTCCGGGTAAGGTTACTTTTGCCATTCCGGTCGCACTGTCATAACTCCATCCGTTTGCATCATTGCTTGTCAAGTATTTAAATCCGCATGGTATATAATCCGTAAGTTCTATTTCTCCGGATGCTATACTTCCCTGATTGAATACTTCCATGGTAAATGTTACTACATCTCCATATTCATAAGGTCCGCTGTGGTTTGGTGTCGTCTTACGTTGGGCAAGGTCATACACTTCTATTCCCGCCGGATCGTGGTCATCTTCTTCTCCGCCTTTGTCTGTACTCGCTATATCATCATCTGCTGCATCTCCAGGCTCTACAGCTCTCTCATCAACTCCGTCACTGCCTTCATTGCTATCTGCATCTTCTCTAGGATTGCCGTCCAAGTCTTCCGAGGATGTGATTTCCACATAATTGATCCAATCCTTCTCACCTCCTGTAGTCTGTTCTATTGTCAAGAATAAACTTATCGTCGTACTTGCATCCTGCATTAATGGTCCGGATATTGTGTATTGCAAATTGTTGCCTGCTTGGGTCCAACCTGCATTGCCTGCATTGCCGCTTAAACTATAGCCTGCCGGTAAGTAATCCGTCAATTCTATATTTTGGGCATCCACATTGCCTTGATTGTATACGGTAATACTGAATTCAAGCTCGTCTCCATACCTGAAGGCAGGGTTCGGCGTACTCAACAATTCCTTCTTCAATGCCAAATCAAATATCTCTATCCTTTCGGGATCGTGATCGTCTTCGTCGCCTCCTTGGTGGATATCTCCGGTTATATTGTCATCTTCATTAGGATCATCGGGTGTGCCGCCATAATCATTTGTCGGATCATCGTCCGTATTACTATCTATATCGTCTGCAGGTTCATCAGGATCTTGGCTTACACTGTTACTGATTTCCGTAAAGTTCGTAAAGCTGTTTTCGTCCGTATCCAAACATTGCTGCAATTCAAGGTCTATCGTTATAGTTGTACTTGCACCGGGGGTTAGTATTCCGGGTAAGGTTACTTTTGCCATTCCGGTCGCACTGTCATAACTCCATCCGTTTGCATCATTGCTTGTCAAATACTTGTATCCGCACGGTATATAATCCGTAAGTTCTATCTCTCCGGATGCTATACTTCCCTGATTGAATACTTCCATCGTAAATGTTACCACATCTCCATATTCATATGGTCCTGTTTGGTTCGGTGTCGTCTTACGTTGGGCAAGGTCATACACTTCTATTCCCGAAGGATCATGGTCATCTTCTTCTCCGCCTTTGTCATGGCTATTGATATTGTCATCGGCAGGATCTCCGGGTTCTACAGCTCTCTCATCAACTCCGTCACTACCGGGATTACTATCCAGATCCCAATTATCCCTGTTAAGTCCATCTGCATTTTTGGCAGAGGTGATCTCTGAATAATTGATCCAGTCTTTTTCTCCACCGGTTGTTTGTTGTAATACCAATTTTATGGTAATCGTCGCACTTGATGCAGGTGCTATAGGTCCTGATATTACATATACAGGATTTGGATATGTTCCGCTCCAACCCGGATTATCACCCGGATTGAAAGAATATCCCGCAGGTATATAATCCGTTACCTCTACATCCGTCGCTGGTTCATTGCCCTGATTATATACTGTGATATTAAATTCCATTTCATCTTGATATCTGTATGGGCCGGCTGTTATTAATTCTTTCTTCAGTGCCAAATCAAATATCTCTATCCTTTCGGGATCCGAATCGTCTTCATCTGTGGATGCTACTCCGTCTCCGGGCGTTCCCGTTCCATCTCCGTCCATATAATTATCCGCCGGACTATCTGCTAAGCCACCGGCATCATTGTCTGGATTATTGTCTGGATTACTGTCCAAATCCGATCCGCTCATATCTGCTCCCGAGTCATCTTCCGAACTGAATATCTCCGCTCTGTTGGTCCACCCATTCGCATAATCCTCACTATATTGTACTATCAATTTTAATGTTATATTTGTACATTCTCCCGGTGCTAACGGCGTGTGAATCCACGTATCTGCATTTCCGGATAAGGCATCGTAATTCCACGTTGGGAAATTAGCTGCATAATCATATCCGAATCCGCTTGGTACATAATCTATAATCCTTATCTCATTTGCCGTTACATTGCCTTGGTTGCATACTTGTATATTAAACTCTACTACATCGCCTACTGCAAACGGACCTGTAGCTGTTGTCGTTTTGTTCAAGGCCAAATCAAATACTTCTGGCGCTGCAGGATCATGATCGTCTTCATCTTCATCATTATTCGGTATATAGTGCCCGTCTATATTGTCATCATCTGTATCACCCGGTTTTACCAACCTTTCATGTGGGGAATCACTTCCGGGGGTACTATCTGCATCCCAATTGCTCATATCCGCTCCAGATTCATCTTTTGCACTTGCTATTTCTGCATAGTTATCCCAGGATTCAGGATTACTACCCTGATTGATCTCAAGTACTAAGGTTACGGTAGTACTTGCTCCCGGTGATAACGGTCCGGCTATCGTATATTGAACTGTGGGACTTGCTCCTGTCCAGCCGGGATTATCCCCTGCGTTATATATATATCCATCCGGTATATAATCATTTACTACAATATCCGTAGCTGCCGTATTGCCCTGATTGAATATTTCTATCTCAAAACTCAGATTATCTCCCAATTTATATGGTCCTGATGTGGTCAGGTTCTTCCTAAGGGCCAAATCAAATATCTTAATCCTTTCCGGGTCAGCATCGTCTTCATCCGTTGCTGCTACTCCATCTCCGGCTACTCCAGTCCCGTCTCCATCCATGTAATCATCCGCAGGACTATCCGCTAATCCTCCTGCATCATTGTCGGGATTATTATCAGGATAACTGTCTACGTCATTACCACTATAATCTTGTCCGCTTGAGTTCTCAGTACTGAATATCTCTGCTCTATTGGTCCATCCTGTTGCATCTGATGGACTTTCTTTTACTATCAATTTTATCGGTATATCCTTACATTCTCCCGGTTGTAAAGGCTGATGAATCCAAGTATTGGCTCTACCGGATAATGCATCATAATTCCATACCGGAAAATTCGATGTATAATCATAATCAAATCCCGAAGGTATATAATCCACTATATTTATCTCATCTGCCGTCTCGTTGCCCTGATTACATACTTTTACATTGAAAGTTACTACTTGGCCTATTCTAAACGGGCCTGTCTCTGTCGTCGTTAATTGCAAGGCTAAATCAAAGATATCTATGCCTGCAGGATCGTGATCATCTTCATCTTCATTATTATTTGGTATATAGTGCCCGTCTATATTGTCATCATCCGTATCTCCGGGTTTAACCGACCTTTCATGTGGGGAATCACTTCCGGGTGTGCTATCAGCATCCCATGTGTCAGCTACAGTTCCCTGGCTGTCTTTCATTCCCGTTATCTCAGCATAATTAGCCCATTTCACCTCCCCGCCACTCGTGCGTACTGTCTTTAATGTTATCTGTACTTTAGAACTGTCGCCAGGAACTACCGGCCCTGCTATAACCGTACTTACCGTTGGATATGCTCCCGTCCAGCCGGCATTCAAACCTGCATCATATGTATAGCCTTCAGGTATATAATCCGTAATCTCAATGTCCGTCATCGCTTCACTTCCCTGATTGTATACCGTGATTTCATAGGTTATATCATCTC
>JALSPW010000048.1 GCA_026985735.1 Saprospiraceae bacterium | reverse complement strand
TTTTGTCGCTTTGCTCCTATTTGTTTGGATAAAACCTCTAAAATATTTGATTGATTAATTTTTTCCATGTTTTGTTGGAGGACTTCCCACATTGGAGAGCCGGTGAGATAAATTCTCCGGTGAGGAAGACCTTCACTTAATAAATGTCTTCTTGCATGCTCTGTATATACCAAATTGAAGTCGGTAATATGGTCGATGATGCGACGGTTAATTTCTTCGGGTACGTTGAAGTCGAAACTGCGGTTGCCTGCTTCCATATGGAAGATGGGGATGTGCTTGCGCTTGGCCATATAAGCCGAAAGACAGGAATTGGTGTCGCCCAAAACCAAGAGTGCATCGGGCTTTTCCATTTCGATGATTTCTTCGGTTTTTTTGAAGATATCGCCAACGGCTGCTCCCAAGGAATCACGACTTACATTCATAAAATGATCGGGTTTGCGAAGTCCCAGGTCATCGAAGAATATTTCGTTGAGTTCGTAATCGTAGTTTTGTCCGGTATGGACGAATACCTGATTGGTGTATTTGTCGAGTAGCTTTATCGTAGCGGATAGGCGGATGATTTCGGGCCTGGTGCCTACTACTGTGAGGATTTTTAGTTTCTTCATGATTTTTTTTTTAGAACACGGATGACACGGATTTGACAGATTTACACGGATTTTAATCTGCGGTTATCCGCCTGATCTGTGTTATCTGTGTTCTATTCTATACTTTTTTATAGAAAGTGTCAGGATCTTCGGAATTATAATGTTCATTTATCCAAAAGATCGTAAATAGCTCTTCTTTACCAATATTGGTTATATTATGGGTGTACCAAATGGGCATATCCACAAAACCGGGGTTTTTGCCATCAAGCTCAAAGCTTAGCACTTCTTCCGTTCCGATTCTACGGAGTTCTATTTTTGCTTTTCCTTTTATTACTGCGAAGCGTTCTGCTTTTCTTGTGTGGTAGTGATTTCCTCGGGTAATTCCCGGTACTGTTGTAGAAAAACTTACCTGTCCCCCACTGTTCAATTTCACCAATTCTACAAAAGAACCACGATTGTCAGAATGCTTGGTCAGATAAAACGGAAAAAAAGTTTTATGATCAATATAACATAAAAATGTATTGAAAAGATTTTTCTCAAATTCGTTGTCGAGATTTGGGATTATACCTTTTTTGAAGTAGGTTTCTTTATATCCTTCAAGTAGATTCAATACTTTTGATACTTTTATCTGTGATGTATGTTTGATAGAACACAGATGACACGGATTAGACAGGTTTTCACTGATTTTTTTATCTATGCTTATCCGTTGCAACTGTGTTATCCGTGTTCCCCTTATCAGTTTCCAGAATTCCTGAACTAATTCTCCCACATAAATCAATTTCACTTCTCCATCAACATCAATATGCGGTTGCTCATCATGAGTGAGCTGATGACAAAAGGTTGCTATAAATGAGTTATAATAAGGATTCCCGAAGGAACCAAATACATTGGGGATAATTAAAGCCGTAAATTGCGCTTCGTTTTTTTCAGCCCATTCTTCAAATAATTTTCTGCCATCTAATTTGGATTTACCATATAGATTATCCTTTGTTTCTTGTGTTGATGAAGAAAAAAGAATATGTGGTGTTGAATCCGTAGCTTCACAAGCATCGATAAGTTTTTGTACAAGTTCTATATTTGTATCATAAATGACTTGTGGATTGCCATGACGATTCATAGCAGCCAGGTGTATGATGGTATCACATTGACTGACGAAGGTTTGAAGTTTCGTTTCATCTTTGAAAAAGTCATCTTCAAAAGGGATTCGCTCTACGTTTTCTTTAAGACCTAAATAATTGTATAGGTGTGTTCCCATGAAACCTGACTGGCCTGTTATTCCTATTCTCATTTACTTGATTTTTTTTGGAACGCGGATGACACGGATTTGACAGATTTACACGGATTTTCATCTGTGATTATTCGTAGCATCCGTGTTATCTGTGTTCTAATCTTTTCTATCGTTTGTAAATATTTTTCTTTTAAATTCAGGCTTCTTCCCAAAATTTAGTAACAAACCAACTTCTATTTTTGTAGCTTTAAGATAATTTATTAATTGGTATTCATTGTCTTTAGCTAATGCTTCAGCTGCTTTATTTTCAATAATTATACATTCATCAATAATAATATCAGCTCTATAATTACCAACTACTTCTCCATCATAAAATACTTCAATTTTAGCCTCTTCTTGACAATAAAATCCCATCTTTCTTAATTCTATCAATAAAGCTTTTTGATAAACACTTTCAAGGAAACCATATCCAAGCTTATTATAAACCTTATAAAATGCTTGAATAATTTTCTTTGTTTTATCTTCGTAAAGCATAATCAATTTTAATTCATAAACTTTATTCGTGACCATCCTTAAAATCCGTGTCATCCGTGTTCTAACTATTTATAGATTTTAACTCATTCCAATCAAACCACAACTCCGAATCAAACCTTATCTTCTCCTCCACCGACTTATCCAAATCGAACTCGGAAAAAACCAGTACTTTTGAATCTTTTTCCAATGCTCTCAAGCCATTGGCATATCCTGCAGGAAGGCACAATACTGGGCTATCCTTTTCAGTCATTACAAGATGCTCTGCTTTCAAATCTTTACTCGGATTATCCCATTCATCAATCTTCACCCAAGCAATAATAAAACTACCTTTTACTACAAAGAAAAACTTTTTCTCCAATCTATGTCCTTGCCAGGCTCTTATAGTTTCTGTATCGTTATGAGTAATTACATAAAATCTGTTAACATCTTCAAAAGAAAAACCATTAGCATAGCTTATCTTCCCTCGCTCATCATTAAACTGTCCTCCTTCTATTATTTTCACTTCACTCATATAAAAAACATATTAATGGAACATGGAGGATGCGGATCAAGCAGATTTACGCTAATTAAATCCGCTATTATCCATTAAATCAGTGTCATCTGTGTTCTATTCCAAGCCTAAATCCTTTCTTATAAACTCCAATTTCAATAACAACTCCTTAGTACCTTCCACATCCAATCTCTGGGTATTATGAGAGTGATATTCCTGTACTTTTTCCATATCCTCTTCACCTTCCGAAAAATATCTTTCGTAATTAAGGTCACGATTATCCGCCGGAATCCTGTAATAATCCCCAAGATCTTCAGCTTTGACCATTTCTTCTCTGTTTACAAGGGTTTCATAGAGTTTTTCTCCGTGTCTTGTACCAATTATTTTTATTTCATTATCAGCATTATACAATTCATTTAGGGCTTTTGCCAAAACTTCAATGGTAGCAGCCGGAGCTTTTTGAACAAACATGTCTCCCGGATTCCCATTGTTAAATGCAAACCATACCAACTCCACAGCATCTTCAAGGGTCATCATAAAACGTGTCATATTGGGATCGGTGATTGTCAATGGTTTTCCCTCTTTAATTTGATTGACGAATAATGGAATAACAGAACCCCTACTTGCCATTACATTTCCATATCTAGTACCGCAAAGAACAGGAGTTGATACTCCTCTCGACATGGCAATCATCGTTTTTTCCATCATTGCTTTGGATAGCCCCATTGCATTGATAGGATAGACAGCCTTGTCTGTACTCAATATCACGACATTTTTAATATTATTTTGTATAGCTGCTTCCAATACGTTTTCAGCACCAAGCACATTTGTTTTCACAGCTTCAATAGGGAAAAATTCACAAGAAGGCACTTGTTTAAGTGCAGCTGCATGAAAAATATAGTCCACACCGCGCATGACACGTTCTACAGAACGATAATTCCGTACATCCCCAATATAAAACTTTACTTTAGGATTGTTAAGTTTCTTACGCAGGTCGTCCTGCTTTTTCTCATCCCGACTAAATATCCGTATTTCAGAGAATTCATCGGTATGAAGAAAACGATTTAAGACAGCTTTACCGAATGATCCTGTGCCGCCGGTAATTAGGAGGGTTTTATTTATCATTTTTCAATAATTGATTTTTCTTTGTGTTTTTTGAAAGATTATATGCAAATGGGATCAACAAAAAATATGTAAACCAAACATCACGTCCAGAAATATTTTTCATCAATGCAAGTGATAAAAACATAATAATAGCCAATAAATAATAAAATATATAAGATGTATTCTTAATCCGTCTGAATCCGATTCTAATAAAAAGATAATGAAACCAAATATATATTAAAAATAGAAATATCCCTACCGTAGCGAGACGTGCACCGAGATATATATGATACGCTTTCCCAATATCATAAGGGCTATTACTCAAAAAATTACCAAAAAATGGTCTGTGCACAAAGGCTTCAATCAACTCCGGATAACGGGCGACTCTATCACCGACAGCATTTTGTTCACTCACCTGCCCCCCATATTCCAAAAAAGTGGCTGCTTCTTTCAATTTGAAAGCATTCTCTGAATTTGCGTCAAAATAAGTACTCGCTTCCAATAAAGCATTTATATATATTGATTTGGGAATTGATATAGCAAAAATCAATAATAAAACTACAATACTTACCGAAATACGTATATTTTTTAATCCTGCTAAAGAAATAGCTAATCCGGTAAAACCAACTATAATATTGGCAAAAAACTGCATCCTGAGCAAAGTAAACAAAATAAGCAATAAATATAATCCAATAACTTTTTTTGACCAGATAACCAAATGAGAATTCTTGTAGTAATAAACTAAAACAGGTATCAT
>JALSPW010000047.1 GCA_026985735.1 Saprospiraceae bacterium | reverse complement strand
TTTTTATTCTCCTGTATTCCTGCATGAGGCATAGTCGTAGGCATTAGCAGAAATGCTCCCTCATCAAGTGATGGCATAAATTCCTTTCCCATTGATTTATAAGAAGAATATCCGGCTACCAGAATGATTAAAGGTAAAGTGAGAAACAAAAGTTTATATTTTAAAGCAAAAGTCAGTAAACGAACATAAAACTTTTGAAAAATATAAAATATTATCAAAAGACCGAGTGTAGAAATTGCAACAAAAATAAAATTTGATGCCACGGATCTATCCAGATCCAATGGTCTCCAGTACTCTGTCAATAACCATAAAATAGCTAAACCTCCTAAAAGATTTTTGATAATATCATTATTTTTATCAAACCACGCATATTTCTTTGATAAAATATTGATCAATCCAAAAAATGAAACCAGTATTCCCAAAACGACACCTAAATATACAAATACTAATCCCAATAATATCCAAAAAATATCCAAAGTAAGTTTTAAAGATTTTGAAATCTTCTTACCCTTTCTAAATATTATGGAAGCAAAAGCGGGAATAATAAAAAGACCTACAATTAATGCGGCTATCAGTGCAAATGTTTTTGTAAATGCTAATGGTCTGAAAAGTTTTCCTTCCGCTGCTTGCATTGTAAAAACCGGCAGAAAACTGACAATTGTTGTCATCACTGCAGTTAATATAGCTCCGGAAACTTCAGCCGTTGCATTATATATAATGGTATTTATAGCCTGGCCTTTCAGTTCCGTTAGCTTTTTAATAACATTTTCTATCAAAATAATTCCGATATCCACCATGGTACCAATAGCAATAGCAATACCTGATAGTGCTACAATATTGGCATCTACACCAAACATTTTCATTGCAATAAATACCATTAATACAGCCAATGGCAATAATCCCGATATCAGCATTGATGATCTGAGATTGAACAACATCAACATTATCACCAGAATAGTAACAAGAATCTCCAGTGCCAATGCGTCATTTAAAGTAAATAATGTTTCTTCAATAAGTTTGGTACGGTCATAAAAAGGGACTATTGTTACTCTGGATTTTCTACCATCTTTAAGAATTTTTGAAGGAAGTCCCGTACTTAATTCGTTTATTTTACTTTTAACGTTTTTTATAACCTCCATAGGATTTGCTCCATATCTCGCTACCACAACTCCACCTACTACCTCTGCTCCATCTTTATCCAATATACCTCTTCTATCTTTAGGGCCTAAAGAAATATTAGCCAGATCTTTTATCAGTACCGGAGCATTATTTACAGTTTTTACCACACTATTTTCAAGATCTTCTAATTTTTTTATATACCCTAATCCCCTTATCAGATATTCCGCATTATTTATTTCCAAAGTTTTAGCTCCAATATCTTTATTTGAGTTTTTAACTGCATTCACAACCTCTTTCAAACTGATATTATATTGTTGAAGTTTGGCCGGGTCAACATCCACCTGATACTCTTTTACAAATCCCCCGATACTTGCCACTTCCGAAACTCCACTGGCGGAAGCCAAACCATATTTGACATAGTAATCCTGGATTGTTCTCAATTCTTGCAGATCCCAACCTCCTGTTACATTACCTGCTGTATCCCTGCCTTCGAGAGTATACCAGAATATTTGTCCCAACCCGGTAGCATCAGGGCCAAGAGTAGGTTGAATACCATCCGGCAAAAGGCCTTTAGGAAGAGAATTTAACTTTTCCAAAATTCGACTCCTACTCCAATAAAAATCTATATGCTCCTCAAAAATAACAAAAATAGTGGAAAATCCAAACATTGATGAACTTCTGATAGTCTTGACTCCGGGTATTCCGAGCAATGAAGTCATCAACGGATAAGTGATTTGATCTTCTATATCTTGTGGAGATTGCCCATCCCATTTTGTAAAAACTATTTGCTGATTTTCTCCGATATCCGGAATGGCATCAACCGCAACAGGATTGCGTGGTAACCAATCTATCTCCCAATCAAAAGGGGCACTAATAATTCCCCAAAACACGAAAACAAATAAAATCAGAATCGTTACTAATTTATTTTCTATTAAAAATTTTATTACATTGTTTAACATAGAACCTATTTTTTATAATCTAATACTACCGCTTCATTATCGGTAAAAATAATACAAAACGCCTTAGAAACAACCTATATGTACCCAATTAAGATAATATCAACTTAATTGGCTTAAGGATATCTAAAGCGATTTTACTTAAAATTAGATTCTATAATATGTAACTCTGGTATAGAGCTTGGAAGTTAATATCCGTTGGTGGTGGTCTATCGACATATATACATTGTAAGCCTCTTTGAAAACTCAAATTACATTTATGTTTCAAGTAAGTATTTTCAACAACAGCAAAATCTATTGTTTTAACAATAGCAGGTTTGTCGAATGTATATTTAATTTTGGACTTTATAACTTTTTTCTCATTGTGACAACAATTATCATCCCCATTATCGTCATTACTGCATTGCACATTGTCCATTGAGCAGGACTTGTTATGCATTTTACAATTATCGTTTTTGTGCATCGGGCAAACATCATCGTCGGTATGACAAGACGCTGCTTCAGTATAGAAGGCAAAATTTTCCAGTTTATCTTGACAATAATGCAAATCCACTACAATACCGGAGGATATAAACAATATCCAGATACTGAAAAATACAGCTAAAAAACGATATGTGAAATTCTTAATTTTCAAATTTAATTATTTTCCAATTACCGCTATTAACACAATCATATTAATATTGTTTTGAATGATTCTAAATACATACCTAAATGTCGTTTTGGCGACATTTCGTAAAGCGTTAAAATTACCCATATTATATAAATTTATATGTGTTTTTATCCGAAATCGATAAATTTTCATTGATTTACTATTATAAATTTGCAATAAATTAATAATGAAACGAACATGAATTTTATTAATCATAAAATACACACAAAATTATGATTAAAAAAATTTATGTGAGTTCCTGAATGTAATATAAATTTTTTGTAAATTTTCGCAAACAAAAAATTTTAAACAGATGAAAATTATGAAACAATTGGTTTTAGTGGTATTGACAGTTTTTGCTTTGGTAAACAATTTACAAAGCCAGGATACATTAGTATTAAAAAATAAAGATACCATTTTAGTTAATATACTCGAAATGGATAATTCAAATGTATATTTTCTAAAAATTGATGATAGCTCAAAGACTATTTTCTCATTTAATTGGAGTAAAATAGAATCAGCACGTATATTTGAAAATGACTATGTAACAAACAAAAATGATATTGAAACTGTGGCAAATAAAGATACTTTATCTAGCTTCAATAAAAAACCATTTGGATTATCTATTGATTTATTACCAAGTATCGGTGGTTCAATCAATTTTGATATAACCGAAGATGTTAATATTTCGTTGGGAGCCGGATTGTTATATTTTAATTTCGGAGGTAAATTTTATGTCAAAAATTACAGCAATAAAAAACGGCTTTTTATTGGTTTGAATATTTATAATCTACAGGTATTAAATATATTAAGTAAAAATTATTTTAATATAGAAACCGGATACGAATACAGAAGTCAAAATGGTATAAATTTTATTTTTAAAGGTGGGATTTTCAAGTCAAGTAGTATACTTTTTCCAATGATTGGATTTGAATTTGGATATAGATTTTAAAGTAACGGGGCTAACAGATTCCATAAGATTAAAATTTTAATTTATTTTAAAAAATATTTATGAAAAAGATAACAAAACTTGTACTTATAGTTATACTGGGAATTCAATTTATATATTCTCAGGATATTATAGTTTTAAAAAACGGAAAGTCAATTAATTCCAAAGTTGTTCTTGTTGAAAACGGGAAAATATATTATAAGCTTGATGAAATTTTTTCCAAAAAAGTAAAATCAATAGATTTGAACAAAATAGCTAATATCTATTTTGAGAAGCAATTGGAGATGCTAAAAAAATCAAATATTCGGAAAGATTCTTCAGAGATTACCATTGCAAAAAATAACAAGAAACCGTTAAATGATACTATTGAAATGATCGGTCTAAAAAAAGAAAATAAAAAGGAAAAACAGTCAAAGCAAATTACTAAAAAAAATAAAAGATTTGGCGTGGGAGTTAACATATTTTTCACGGAAAAAAATAAAAGATTTTCAGGATTAAGTCTTGATTTCTACTTAAATAAGCATTTTAATACTGCTATAGGTTACGGATATTTTCAAGGAATTCCAAAACCTTATGCAAATGCTTCATTATTAATTCCTATAAACAATAGCAATTGGTCAATAGGAACATCCTATCAATTAATCATATTTGATAATAAATCGGCAAAAAATCTTGAGATTTTACCTGATCATGAAATATCTGACAAGAATTATTACAATATTATAGGTTTAGAAATGGAATACAGGGATAAAACCGGTCTTTCATCCAAATTTTGGATTGGTACTTCCTTTGTCAAATCCAATAATATTACCAAATATTCGGAATTGCTATTCGGCATCAGGATAGCAGGACAAGTTTTTTAAAGTTTATAAGCCAAAACCGGATTAGCTCAAGCCTGTAATTTTTCCATTTTCATCAATATGCATTCCTGCGCTTGCAGGAGTGGAAGGGAGTCCCGGCATTCGCATCAATTTGCCTAATATGGGAATTATAAATCCTGCTCCGGTATTGATGTCCACTTCACGAACAAATACATTAAAGTTTTCGGGACGACCGTATTTTGAAGGATTATCGGATAGTGATTTTTGTGTTTTGGCCATTACAATAGGAAGATGACCATAACCGAGTTTTTCTATTTTATTAATGGTAGATAGTGCTCTTTTGGAATATTCTACCGCATCAGCTCCATAAATTTCTCTCGCTATAAGACAAATTTTATCTTTTACAGGTTGATTCCAATCATAAAGAGGTTTGAAATGATTTTCCTTTTTATCGATGATCTCAACCAATTTATTTGCCAGTTCGGTCATACCATCACCTCCTTTTTGCCATTCTTCAGCCTTTATTGCATCAATACCTATTTCCTTTGATTTTGAGATTACCATATCTATTTCTTCTTCTGTATCCGTGTGAAATACATTGATGGCAATTACCGGATTTATACCGAATTTTCTTATATTTTCAATATGCTTTTCCAGATTTGCAAATCCATTTTCTACAGCTTTCAGATTAGGATTCTCAAAATTCTTTTCTCCTCCGTGATACCTCAATGCTCGTATCGTTGCCACCAAAACTACTGCTTCAGGATTTAGATTGGCATAAATGCTTTTTATATTGAAAAACTTTTCAGCTCCGAGATCCGCTCCAAATCCGGCTTCAGTTACAACATAATTACTAAGGGAAAGCCCCATTTCGGTTGCAATAATTGAATTTGTTCCCTGGGCGATATTGGCAAAAGGACCGCCATGTATGATAGCCGGATTATGTTCTAACGTCTGAACCAAATTGGGTTTTATTGCATCTTTAAGCAATATGGTCATAGCATCTTGTGCTTTCAAATCCCTTGCATATACCGGATTGCCATCCAGATCAAGACCGATTAAAATATCACCCAATTTCTCTTTTAAGTCTCCCAGATTTTTGGCTAAACAAAGTATTGCCATAACTTCTGAAGCCGGGGTAATATTGAAACCATCTTCTCTTGGTACACCATCTGTTTTACCACCAAGTCCTATTACAGTATTTCGAAGTGAACGATCATTCATATCCATTACTCTTTTCCAGAAAATCTGTCTTACGTCAAGACGCAATTCATTTTTGAAATGAATATGATTATCTATCAAAGCAGAAAGAAGATTATTGGCTTTTTCAACTGCGGCAAAGTCTCCGGTAAAATGGAGATTTATATCTTCCATAGGAATAACCTGCGCATAGCCGCCTCCGGCAGCACCACCTTTTATGCCGAAAACAGGCCCTAGTGATGGTTCTCTCAATACAACAGTGGCTTGTTTACCAATTTTGTTCAATCCATCTGTAAGTCCTACACTCACTGTTGTTTTTCCTTCGCCTGCAGGAGTTGGGGTTAATGCTGTAACCAGAATCAAATGATTTTTTTTAATTTCATCCTTATCTAGTAAATAAAGAGGAAGTTTTGCTTTATATTTACCATAGGGTTCAATATCGTCAGTCGAAATATTTAATTTCGCTGCAATCTTTTTTATTTTGATAAGTTTTGTTTCATTGGCTATTTCAATATCTGATTTATAATGCATTGAATTAATTTTTTAGGAATCAAAAAAATATTTAAACGCAAAGATAACCTATATTTTCAATGTTATTCGAATTTTTAACTCTACCATTTATAAAAAACATCAGAAACTCTTTATGTTTAGTGCTATTCTTTTTTGAGGATTATAGCAGGACTATATTTATTATTAAGAAATAATAACATATTCCGACCAACTAACCCTATGGGAATTAAGAAGACCCCAAAATTAGTACAAAATCACATGACAAATTATTCTGTTTTTTTCGCAATTTGTAGCTATATCTTAGAAGAAAATATGATTTCACAAACAAGTATCAATTTCTCTTATGCTTTTTTTTGGGTATTTTTCTTTTTTTACCGTTATTGGTTTTTCTATCTTTGGATTTATCTAAAAAGGCGTCCAGAGAATATCCTTCCGGAAACACCAATTTACCGTCTGTCATTCTTTTCAAATCTTCCTTAATATTTTTGTCATTGACAAAATGTTCGGGACTCCATGTTTTATATGCGAGTTTCATATAAGCCCCTATCAAAGCGACAAATTCATCTTTTTTTCTACCATCTTCCATATCTATGGCTTTATCCATTAACAAGTGGATAAAATGTCCATAATGCCTGTAATGTTTTTCAGAAGAGGGATAGTCCAGTTTTTGAGGTTTAAAATCATCGGGTTTTGGAGTAGGAATCTCACCTGTTGGTGGCACTGCTTTCAAATCATAATTTGCTATTTTATAGACATGCATCCATATTTTCTCTTTATACTCAGGTGATTTTTTATTACCTATTTTCATTTTTTTCATCAATTCCACTATTTCCTCAACTACGACTTGTTGTTTTTGAGGATCTTCTATTGTTTTGGCATAATTTATCAAATTTTGAATATGGCGTCCATATTCCGAAATTATTAAATTTTCTTTTTCTGAATTATATTCAAGATTTAGTAATCTTTTCATTAGTCAATTATTTTAAATTTTTATTCCACAGTAACAGATTTTGCCAGATTTCTTGGTTGATCTACATGACATCCTCTCATTACAGCAATATGATAAGCTAATAATTGAAGCGGGATGACAGAAAGAATGGGACTAAGGGGTTCTGCAATATGTGGAATTTCAATAGTATAATCCGATAGTTCTTTTATTTTTTTATCTCCTTCGGTAACAATGGAAATAACCTTTCCTTTTCTTGCTTTTATTTCTTGGACATTGCTTACAATTTTAGAATATGCACTTTTATTTGTAGCTATCACTATAACAGGCATATTTTCATCAATCAATGCGATAGGACCGTGTTTCATTTCAGCAGCAGGATAACCTTCAGCATGGATGTAAGATATTTCTTTAAGTTTTAATGCACCTTCCAAAGCTACCGGAAAATTATATCCACGACCTAAATATAATGTATTGGTAGAATCCTTGATTTCAGATGCAACATATTTTATCTTTTCATTATCTTCCAAAATCCTATTTATCAATCCGGGCAATATTTCCAATTCCGCCAATAACTGCATTAAATAACTTCTTGGAATTGTTCCTCTTTCAACAGCAAGATGAAGAGCAATTAGAGTCAACACAGCCAATTGGCTTGTAAATGCCTTGGTCGAGGCAACTCCTATTTCCGGACCGGCATGAGTATAAGAGCCTGTATCTGTTATTCTGGAAATTGCTGATCCGACTACGTTTACAATACCATAAGTGGTAGCAGATTTTGCTTTTGCCAATTCCAAAGCAGCCAAAGTATCGGCAGTTTCTCCCGATTGGGAAATTGCAATTACAATATCATTATCATTTATTATTGGATTTCTGTATCTGAATTCGGAAGCATATTCAACTTCAACGGGAATCCTGGCCAGGTCTTCAATAAGATATTCTCCTATCAGTCCAGAATGCCATGATGTACCGCTGCTGATAATTATTATTCTCCCGGCATTTGATATTTTTTTTATATATTTTTGCAGTCCTCCCACCATAACCCAACCTTCAACAGGATGATATCTGCCCCTTATACTTTCCGTGACTGTCACGGGTTGTTGAAATATTTCTTTTAGCATATAGTGCTCATATCCGGCTTTTTCTATAAGCTCCAGAGTTAAGTCAAGCTCCTTGATATCAGGTGTGATAATATTATTGTAAATATCTCTTAAGTAATATTCTCCGTTGGATTTTATTACGGCAACCTGCTCATCTTCAAGATAAATAACTTTATTAGTATATTTTAATATAGGAAAAGCATCAGAAGAAAAAAACATTTCATCATCTCCAAGGCCTAAAACCAAAGGGCTGGATTTTTTTGCCCCTATCAACAAATCGGGTTCATCCGTACTATATAAAACAATTGCATAAGCTCCTATTACTTTTTGTAACGCCAGATGAGTAGCATCTTCCAAAGAGATATTATTTGTAGACTTGTATTCTTCAATCAAATGAACAAGGACTTCAGTATCCGTTTCACTTTGAAAAACATGTCCACGGTCAAGCAATGCTTGTTTTAGTGTTTCATGATTTTCAATAATGCCGTTATGAACCAAAACGATTTTTCCATCACCTGATAAATGCGGGTGCGCATTGTTATCATTTGGTTCACCGTGTGTCGCCCATCTGGTATGTCCAATACCTATATTTCCGTATATTTCCGATTTAATAGAGTCTTCAAGGTCCATAACCTTTCCTTTTTTCTTATGAACCAGCAAATCACTATTTGCAATAGCAATTCCGGCACTATCATAACCTCTGTATTCAAGTCTTTTCAATCCTTCCATTAAAACGGGATAGGCATTTTCATTTCCGATATATGCGACTATTCCACACATTATTAATTAATATTAGAATATACAATATTCAGTTTTGATCTTAAAACGCTGTTTTTTACACCATAGAATTTAGCAAATCCGGGATTTCCAATTCTGTTTTCCGGAACAATTATCAATTTTGCATTATAAATATCTTGTTTTAAAAGATCTCTAATGAACAATGTAAGATTTATATTATATTTCAATGTTTTAATTCCATCTTTTTCCGTTTCATTGCCATATCCGTAATAAAACTCAGGATCATTATTTAAAACAGAAAACTCCCAATCTTTAACTATTTTTAAATTTCCAAGCGAGTCTTCACTATAAGCAGATAATCTGGATGGAGGGTCTTGAATGACGTCAGGATTTTCAACTGTAAAAAACACTAAAGCGGCTTTATTAAGATTTTTTCCCTTCAACAATGATAAATCGGGTATTTTAATTTCCAATTTAGTACCAACCATCCCTTGAATATAGAGGAAACTATCTCCTTTTTCCGTACTATCAAAAAAGGATTCTACTTCAGCACCCTGATAATTATGTTCAAAATGTGAAATAATATGATGAACCGGAAAAATATTTTTATGCAAAGTAGAGTCTATTGTATAATAAACTTCTACCCTGGAAGCATTTCTTCCCTTGGTATCAAGAATTGACATACCAATCATAGAGTTTTTCTCAACAGTTGTTTTAAGATAAATACCTTTGAACATATTCTTGAATAGAGTATCGTCTTTTAACACATCAAAATCAGATAAGAATCTCTGCCCTAATTCATTGTCAAGTTTTATTCTTAATTGTTCTCCATATCTGACAGTATCATTTCCCGGCTCAATAACATCCAATGAATCAATTCCCAAAGGAACAAAATCAATTTCTCCAATTTTAGATTGTTTATATTCAAAAGTATTATTTGCATAAAATGTGTCTGCATCGGTTTTATTAATATTCTCATTCAGTTCGAATACCTCGAGATGATGTTTTTCATAGTCATCTCCATAAAACAAACTTGTATCTACAATAACCGTAAGAACTATCGAATCAAAAACAAAATCACTTGAATCCGGAACATTACCAAGAGAACGGAAATCAACAAACAAATCCGCTTTTGCCTTTCCGGTATAAGGATTGTCCAGTTGTCCCAAAAGAAAAGATGATGTTGAAGTCGGATAAACTCTCAAAGAATCATTGATTACAGTCTTTGCAATCAGAGGTAATGTATCTGTAAATTTAACACCAATTTCATCATTTTTCAATATATCATCACCAATTACCGAAGATTTTATACACCCTGAAATCATAATGCCTGTCAAAGCAATGACTATAATAAAATATTGAAATATTTTCATATAATTAAAATTTTTTAAGTTTTATAACTATTTTTGCTTATCTTTATTATCGCAAAAATACCATTAAAACTTCTAATGCTTTAATATTATTTAATACTAATCTTAAACGGTAATTCTAAACAAATGTGATAAAATACAATGATAATTTTAAAGAACCAACGTTTTAATACGGATAAAATATAATTTTATTAAGAAAAAGAACTACTCTTCTAAAATAGATTTATAAAAATCTAATTCTCCCCTATAGTTTTCATCTTCTTCATTATGAATATAAACAGGAATATTATTTTTTTCACAATGTTCTATAACATCTTCATTCCCTTCTCTTTTTAGAAACATTAAGCCATCCGAGTTCTTTGCTGCTCCCAAATCAAGACTAATTTGATTATCGTCCATTATATAATCCTTAATATTCTCCGGGACCATATCATTAATCAACACTTTTTTCTTAAAGTTTTCAGAAAAATCATTGATCAAATCACTTGGAAAAGGAGTAAATATTATTTTAGAATGTTGATATACAGGATCATTTCCGTAAACATTTCTAATAAACAAAGGAACCAGGCTGCTCATCCAACCTCCAACATGAATAATATCCGGAGGCCATCCGAATTTTTTAACTGTTTCCATTCCCCCTTTACAGAAAAATATCATTCGATTATCATTGTCCTTAAACGCAACCCCTTCTTCATCTGAAAATGGCAATCTTTTCTTAAAAAACTCATCATTATCCAGAAAATATACCTGAACCCTTGAATCTGGAAGTGAAGCTACTTTAATTATCAAAGGAAAATCATCATTATCAATGATAATATTCATCCCTGACAATCTAACTACTTCATGCAATTTATGCCTTCTTTCATTAATAGTACCGAATTTAGGCATTAATATTCTCAATTCAAAAGACTTTTTATTAGCGTTTAAAACCAAATTTCTCATATATGCAGCCATTTCCGTAAAATCGGTATATGGAGCAATTTCCTGGGTTATATATAATATTCTAATTTTATTCATTCTGAAAAATTTAATTATTATTTTCCTTAAAAAGAATTATCATAATTACTCAAACAGAATGTTTTGAGATAAAAAATTGTTGATTAGTGTTTGTCTATAATGTACTTGATTTTTTATAAATAAAGATTTTAAATACAGACACTAAACTAATGATATAAAAAGAACATTTTCCATCCAAAATGATTCTATCCGAGTATTTAAACCAATCAATAACAAAACGATCAATAAACAGTTTTATTTATTTTACGACAATTTTAATTACAAATTGGCACTACGAATCAACAAAGATACAAAAAACTGCTGTATTATTATGAAAATAACTCAATGAACTTATAGAATTATTGCCATTTTTATTTGAAAAGTATTCTCACTATAATGCTAAAAATCTGATTCGATTCACTTTTAACCTCATTATATTTTCATAAGTCTTTGATACTAAGGCATAAAACCAATAAAGAAAAATATAAATATCATCAAAAATTATCATAATTTCAAAAATCATGTATTTTTGTACAAGTATAGATATTGATAAAAAATATATTTTTTTTAAAATAATTTACCATATCTAATTGATAATTTATAACAAAAAGACTTCCTATGATGCTCTGTCAATCCGTTTTCAAGAATAGAATTTATATGTTCGGCTGTACCGTATCCCTTATTGTTTTTCCAATTATAAACAGGATATTTTTTATGTAAATTTATCATAAACTTATCCCTGTAAGTTTTAGCCAGAATTGAAGCAGCTGCAATACTCAAATATAGACTATCTCCTTTGATAATAGTATGGTGTTTTATAGATTTATAATTTTCAAATTTGTTACCATCTACTAAAATCCTGGTAAAAGGAATAGATATTTCATCAAGGGATTTATGCATTGCTTTTATAGATGCTCTTAGTATGTTTATTTTTTCTATTTCTTCAACATCAATTTTCTTAACAGCAAAAGCAATTGCATTTTCCTCAATAAAAACTTTCAATTTATTCCTTGTATTTTCGTTTAATAATTTCGAATCATTGATTTCCGGCACTATAAGATTTTTGGGCCAAATAACTGCAGCAGCAAATACAGGTCCGGCTAAAGGCCCCCTGCCTGCTTCATCACACCCAACTTCTATTCCATCTTTATTAAAAAAAGGCAATAACATAAAATATTAATCTTCTAACTGTTCTGTCATCAATTCAAATTCAACTCTCCTTCGTACCAAATCGGTATCTTTTATCTTAACCTTTACCGGATCTCCGATTTTCATTATATCGCCGCTTTTCTTAGCGGTAACTTTCAATTTCGAATCATCAAGAACAAAATATTGTCCGAGCGTATTAAATTCCACCATTCCTTCAACTTTTGAGTCTATTAATTCCACAAACATACCTTTTTCTATAAATCCCGTTATAATTCCATCAAATTCTTCCCCTATATGTTCCGTTATATATTCCACTTGTTTGTACTTTATAGATTCTCTTTCAGCATCGATGGCTTTTCTTTCCTGTTCTGAAATATGACGGCATTTATCCTCTAAATCCTGCTTTTTCATCCTGTAAACTCCATTAAGATTTTTTTCCAATATTCTATGCACCAAAACATCCGAATATCTACGAATCGGAGATGTAAAATGAGTATAATCATCAAATCCAAGTCCGTAGTGACCAATATCATCAGTAGTATATATCGCTTTTGCCATAGTTCTTAAGGCCAGAGGTATTAATACTTTCAATCGTTCATCCTTTTCAGCTTTTTTGCTTAATTCCGTGAAAGATTTTGCAACTTGTTCAGGAGTATCCAATTTCAGTTTTACTCCAAACTCTTTAGCAAAAGCAGCAAAGTCAAGCAATTTGTCCGGATCCGGAAGATCATGAACACGATATACAAACGGTATTTCTTTATTTTTGCCTTTGTTTTTAATATATTTTGCCACCTCCTTATTCGCCAATAGCATAAAATCTTCAACAAGCAAATGAGCATCTTTACGTTCCTTAACAAACAATCCTATCGGCTTGCCTTTTTCGTCAAGTTTGAATTGAACTTCTTCGGTATTAAAATCTATCGACCCGTTAGCATATCTTTCCTTACGAAGTTTTTTTGCTATGGAATTAAGTTTTTTTAATTCTTTATTGAAGTCTCCTTTTCCTGTTTCTAAAATCTTCTGTGCTTCTTCATAAGTAAATCTTCTATCTGAAAAGATAATAGTTTTACCGAACCATCTTTTTTTAATATTCAAATTTTTATCAAATTCAAAAACTGCAGAAAATGTTAAACTTTCTTCATGAGGTCTAAGCGAACAAAGTTCATTAGACAGGACTTCGGGAAGCATTGGATCCACTCTGTCAACCAAATACACCGATGTAGATTGTTCGTATGCTTCATTATCTATAGCAGTTCCGGGTTTAACAAAATGAGAGACATCAGCAATATGAATTCCAATTTCAATATTATTATTCTCCAACACTTTGAACGACAGCGCATCATCAAAATCTTTGGCTGTTTCCGGATCGATTGTAATTGTTAAAACATCTCTAAAATCTCTTCGTTTTTTTATTTCTTCTTCAGTTATTTTTTTATCTAATTTCTTTGCTTCAAGCAGAACTTCTTCCGGAAATTCAATTTTGAAACCATTATTTATCAAAATCGATTTCATTTCAATATCATTTCTTTCCTCATCCCCTAAACTCTTAATTATTTTCCCCCATGGTACCGGTTTTTTCTTCCCCCTCCATTCTGTTATTTCAATTAACACCTTTTCTCCGCTTTTTATATTATAAACATCTTGATCCTGAACAAATATTTCCAGCTCATCTTTTGCTCCTTCAACAAAAACGGAAGAATAATTTCCAAAATTTCGATATTCTCCAATAAATTGAGTTTTCGCTCTTTTTAGTATTTCCACAATTCTTCCATCATTTTTACTTCCTCTTTTCGAAAAAAGCAATAATACTTTTACCGTATCTCCATCCATTGCTGTTTTCATATATCTATTTGGCACATAGACATCGTAGCTCAATTCCTTTATAATAATATATGCAGAACCGGTTTTCGTTTTATCCACAATACCGGTGTAATATTTATTTTCACCGTTATTTTCGAAAATTCCTTTTTTCTTTAATTCTCTTGTCAATCCATTATATATATATTTCCCATAACCCGAAACAACAATGTAATCTTCTTTGAGAAGTTTTTTCAAAATATCATTTATTTGTCCCTTGGAATTGGAAATATTAAGTTTTCTTTTAATTTTATTTATATCAAATTCAGCAGTGCTGTCTTTTTTAAAAAGCTTTCTTATTTTATATTGTAACAGGCTATATGCAAGTTTTTTTTCTTTATGGTTTTTCCATGATTGTTTTTTCATTTATTTATAATTTTTTGTTTTGTAAATGTAATACACATTAGCTCATAAGATTTTTTGCAATTACAATTATTTTTCTTTAGGAATTTATGGTTAAATAATTTTATGCTCATTATATTTTATAATTGGAAATATGCCCTTCATCATCTATTTCAAAACTTAGAAAATGACTATCGCCGGGATTAAAATTATCTTTTAAATTTTGCTCTCCTTCCATAACAAGAATAATCATATCTTCATCAATCATAGCAACATGTTCTTTAATAACATTATTTTCAACTTTCATACTCGCAATTATTTGATTGCTTTTTGTTTTACCGTTTTTGTCATAAGTATGTAAAATATATTCATAAGTTAATATTCCTATTTTAATATATACCAATCCATAAAACAAAGTGACACGCGGTAATCTAAAACAAGCAATATATTCATCTTCCACCTCATAATCTTTAGTTTGCTTTTCGCTCTCTTCTCCGTAAACAGATGTATCCAAACTTACTTCTTTTAAATTGATTTTTGCATCTCTTTCTTTTAAGTGATCCGGCTCATAGGATGAATCTATTTTTTCAGGAATATATATGTCCTCATTTAAAATATATTTTCTAATTAGAACCTCGGGTACCGGTTTATTGTATTTACTAAATGTCTCTACATATTCAGCTGATAAAGTTACCGGAAGTTCCACTTCGGGAAAGAGAGATATAAATTTTTCAAAATCATTTTGTTCGTTAGTATTGTGCATCAACTACTATTTGGATATTATATTTAAACAAGTGACCTTTTATGTAAAAAGCTTTTGAGATAAAAAACAGAAATTTTAAGTTTTCATACAGACACTAAATAAAAAGGAGCAATCTTTATTAAGACCACTCCCCTTTATAACATTTTTAAGTGAAGATTAGTTCACTGATTCTTTCAATGCTTTTCCCGCTTTAAATTTGACAACATTCATAGCAGGGATTGTAATTTCTTGACCTGTTGCAGGATTTTTTCCTTTTCTTTCAGCTCTTTTTGAAATAGAAAAAGTTCCAAAACCTACAAATGCAGCTTTATCACCACCTTTCAATGCTCCTTCAATTCCTTCAAATACAGTTCCAACAGCTTCTGCTGCTTGAGCTTTAGTTAATCCGGCTTTTGAAGCTACTAAATTAATAAGATCTCCTTTGTTCATTTTAAAATATTTTATTAATTAATAAATTTGTAGTGCAAAGGTATTATAAATATTGATAATACAAAAAAAATATAAAAAAACTTTACATCAAGCTTAATATCTATCAAAATACTATACCTACATATTAAATATATATAATGTAATTTTGCAATATAAATACAGTCGCGTTAACGCAGCTTTTCACAAATGTAGTCTGGACGACATTTATTAAGATTAAATCTAAATTGTAAAACTTTAGATATTTGATTTCCGTTATTCGATTATAATAAGAAAGTTTAAATTTTTCTTATAAAAACATTCTATCCGAATGATTACATTTATTTAAAAATTAAAAAAAATTAAAAATGGCATTTAAATTACCTGATTTACCTTATTCTTATGATGCATTGGAACCATATATTGATAAAGCAACAATGCTGGTTCATCATACGGGACATCATCAAGGATATACCAATGGATTGAATTCAGCAATTGAAGGAACAGATATGGAAAACTTATCAATTGAAGAGATATTGGCTACTGTGGATCCATGCAATAAAGCGGTTAGAAATAACGGTGGAGGATATTTTAATCATGTTTTATATTGGCAGATTATGTCTCCTGACGGAGGAGGACAACCTACCGGAGAATTGGCAAAGCATATTAATGATACATTTGGATCATTTGAGAATTTTAAAGACAAATTCAAAAAGGCCGGTTTGAGCAGATTTGGTTCAGGGTGGGCATGGCTTACGTTTGACAGGGGAATTTTAAGTATTGGCTCTACTGCCAATCAAGATAACCCTTTAATGCCTTTTGCCGAATGCAAGGGAATTCCTATATTAGGAATGGATGTTTGGGAACATGCATATTATCTTAAGCATCAAAACAAAAGAGGTGGATATATAGATGATTTTTTCAATGTTATCAATTGGAAAGAAGTACAAAACAGATATAATAGCCTTATATAGTGTCTGTCTATAAAGTTGTATAAATGGTTTTAGTTTTGTTATAGAAAGCGTCGTAAGTTTATGGCGCTTTTTTATATCTTTTTAGTATTTATACAATCCATTCAGATTCAGCTTTGCAGTTAATATTTTGAATTTTTCACCATTGTTTTTTAAATATTTTTCCAATTCTTTGGAATTTTTGTCTTCGATTAAAGAATTTGGATTCATAATAATGATTGACTCTCCGAGATGGGAAAATCCAACGGAATAAACGTCATTTTTATAAGAAATTCTTTTTATTTCTTCAAATATTTTGTTTGTAAAGAAACGTTCCAATTCATTGTTTTTCAAAGCATCGGCTATCAGATCCAAATCACTGATCATTAACCCTTTTATCAGAAGTGCTATATTTGAAGATTGATCCAGCAAATGAATCGGATCCAATGAATCAAAGGTCCCATTATTTATTTCCCTTTTCATTAAGATCAAACTAAAATTTATACCATACGGGCTATATATTTTTTGAATCGGGTTGTTTGTATTTTTATTGTACAAAATAATTCCCCCAAAGAGATTTGCCGCAATATTAGACGGGTTAATTTCTATATTGTAATCTTGTATTTTTTCAATTAAAAATTTAAAAATTTCCTGTTTATCCAAATGGCTTTTAAGAATATCATTAATAGCAACAATTGATCCTGTGACAGAGGATTCCAATTGACCAAGCCCCGAATCAAACGGAATCTTATTCAATATTTCAAATCTAATTCCTTTATTAGAATTAATATATTTTAAAAAAGCATTGGCAATATCCAAAACAATTTCTTTTGTATTGTTATTATCATCTTTTT
>JALSPW010000046.1 GCA_026985735.1 Saprospiraceae bacterium | reverse complement strand
TTTATTAATGTACTATTTTGTATAAATTAATAATATAAAATATTCCATTGCTTTATACAAATGCAACGCCATTTCTATTATCAGTAAACTTCAGGTTGGATAATTCAGTAATAAATTTTTTGCTATTATCTCTCAGTAAAATTATAAATATTTATTACTACAATGTATAGTTTTCTTATTATCACATGGCAAATATATGTCTATTATTTATATATCATACACTTTTTAGCGGGTATTTTTTATTTTAGTTATTTTTGCAATTTATATATAACTGATTTATTATATATTACAAAATTATAAAAATAATAATATATGAAAATTTTTGAAAATATTTACTTTTTATATAAAAATAACAACCCCTCAGGCAAGGTTCTTTTGATATATAAAATTAAAAACTATATCATTTTTCATGATAAACCAAAAGGGGCACTTCAGTAGTAAGTGCAAATTCTTTTGTATGACTTTTATGAATTATTTTCTCCCAGAAACTTCTATGTTTTGTTGCCATTATAACCATATTTGCATTTTCTTCTTTAATATAAGTACTTATTCCTTCCCTCACTGATTCCGCTTCAACAATGCTAACGGAATAATTGACATCAAGGTCGTCGCTAAGCGTAAAAGAAAATTCCTTATCTCTATTTTGAATATGAACAAAACGAATTGAAGCATCATATCTTTTTGCAAAAGCTACCACTTTATTCAAAATTCTTTCATCTACTCCATCAAAATCACAAGCGTAAATAATCTTTTTTAAAGGTGTAAACTTTACTTTGGCCGGAACAAGTAAAACAGGACATTCGGCCTTAGCTGCGACATCAGAGGAAATACCTCCGAAAATTTTATTTAAAATACTATCCAATCCGGTAGATCCCATAATAATTAAATCATATTCCCTGGAGAGTTCTACCAGTTTTTCAATTGTAAAACCTATTTCTATTTTACTATTAAGAGTTACATTATTTTTAACTGCAATATCATGTACCGATTCAACCAAACTCTTCATACTTTCACGTTTCACATTCTCCAGTCCCAGAGAAGAGTCCAAAATTTCAGGTTGTACCGGATCAAAAGAAGGATGATAAACGTGGACAACATCAAATACCGTATCCGAATTTTCATATAAATTCAATCCGTAAAGCAATGCATTTTTGGAAACAGGTGAAAAATCCGTAGGAACCAATACTTTTCTCATAAGATTTTGATTTTGATTATTGATAATTCAAATATACGTAAAATACTATTAAAAGTCAAATAATCAAGTATTTTTTTTACTCGCCTTGTAATTCTTTTTCAGCCTGTTTAAAACTTGTCAGATATAGCAGTATCAAACCTATAAGAAAAAAGAATGCCAAAGACAATACACTTGATCTTAAATTTCCAGTTATTTCATTTACAACACCAAATGCAAATGTCCCTACTACAATGGATAATTTAAGAACAATATCATAAAAACTGAAATATGATGTTAGATCTTTCTTTTCTGAATCAATAATCTTTGAATATGAAGATCGTGATTGAGATTGAATTCCTCCCAAAACCATTCCTACCATTGCCGCCAAAAAATAAAATTGTAATTTACTTTGAACAAAATATGCAGATATGGATAATATCAACCATATTATTACCATAATAATCAAACCCGACTTATTCCCCAGTTTATCAGAAACATATGCAAAAATATATGCTCCTAATATTGCAACAATTTGCAAAATCAAAATTATAATTATCAATTCATCAGTTCCGAATTTCAATTCCTCTTTAGCAAATACCGTTGCGAGATAAATTACTGTTTGTACTCCGGCGCTATAAAAAAATACTGCAAGTAAAAATTTTATCAAATTTGAATTTTTCTTTAATTTTTTGAAAACCCCATATATCTCTTCAAATCCTTTAAGAATCATCTTTTTACTAAATCCTTCATTATTGCCTTTTGGTAACCTTTTGAAAGTAATCTGTGCAAAACCCATCCACCACACTCCAACCATAGCAAAACCAAGACGATAAGGAATAGTAGTATTTTCCGGAATTCCAAAAAATAAAGGTTTTAAGGAAATAAATAATATCACTACCAATAAAATCACACTTCCTATATATCCATAAGCATATCCCTTGGCACTAACCTTATCATATCTGTCTTCGGTAACTATTTCAGGTAAATATGCATTATAAAAAACCAATCCTCCGGCAGCACCAATGGTTGCCAGCATAAATGCACTGGTTCCTAACCATAAATCAACATCCCCCGTGAAAAATGATAAAAAGATACAGGAAATAGACCCTACAAATGTAAACAATTTTAAAAAAAACATCCTTTTACCACCATAATCGGCTATTCCCGATAATACCGGAGATAAGATAACTATTATTAGATATGATAATGATACCGCATAAGAATATAAAGAGCTATTTGTAATCTCGAAACCGAATATATTAATTTTCTCACTTGTCCTTGCAATAAAATATGCAGGGAATATGGCTGTAGAAATAACTAAAAAATATGCCGAATTAGCCCAATCATAAATCGCCCAGCCGTTTATTGTCTTTTTATCATTTAGTGCCATCAGTTTTTATTTATTCTTTAATTATATAGAACCATTATGAAAAAATATTTTCACTAAAAAGTTCTCTTTCTCACCACAAAAATACTCTACTTAAGTATTTGAAATATACAAATTTCTTTTAAAAAGGATGCAATTTAATTATTTTTTAAAAATATGACATCTTTTATCATCAATATTTAATATCTTGCCACCTAATTTTATCAATAATGAATATAGTAATTTTATCAAGAGGTCCTGCTCTTTACAGTACACAAAGCATTTATAAAGCCGCAATATCAAGAGGTCATTTTGTTCAGATTATCGACCATATGTATTGTGATTTAAGTATTGATAACGGTAAGTTTAAAGTTTTTTACAACGGATATGAACTTCAATCAATTCATGCCATTATACCAAGAATAGGTGCAACGGCAACTGAATATGGCTCTTATGTCATCAGACATTTTGAGCATATGGGAGTATATACTGTTTTAAAAACCGATAGTTTATTGAAAGCAAGAGACAAATTCACTTCTCTACAAATTTTAGCTAAAAACAATATTCCCATACCCGATACAGCCACTACCAATTTTGCTGAAGATTTGGAAGGATTTGTCAATATGTTTACAGATCATCCCTTGATAATAAAATTATTGAACAGCACTCACGGTGAAGGTGTCATTAAATCCGAAAATCCAAAAGTCAGTACCACGCTATTGGAAGCATTTTTGAAATTAAAACACAAAATACTTATTCAAGAATATATCAAAGAATCATCAGGCACCGATATTAGAGCTTTTGTCGTTGGAGATAAAGTAGTGGCAGCTATGGAAAGAATTGCTCAAAAAGGAGAATTCAGATCAAATCTACACAGGGGCGCCGTTTCACAAATCATAAATCTAACAAATGAAGAAATCTTCTTAGCAAAAAAATCAGCAAGGGTCTTAGGTTTGCAAATCGCCGGTGTGGATATACTTAGATCCAATAAAGGTCCGCTTATTATTGAAGTAAATGCTTCACCCGGATTGGAAGGAATAGAAACTACAACAAATATAAATATCGCCCGTTCAATTATCTCCTTAGTTGAACGTAATGCAAAATATAAATTGTAAAAAATTAAAAATAAATAATGTTTCTATAATATACTTTATATTTTAAAAACGAAGGTTTTTGATGTGATTTTCACACTTTGATAATCAGTGCTTTAAAAAATTTATAAATATACAAAAAAATTAATCTTATAGCGTTTTTTTATAGATATTATGATACGATCAATGGGAAAAACAATTAATATAAAATGGCTTCTTGCATTATCTTTAATGCTATGTGCTTGGACTTTGCTTTCTCAATCAAACTCTCATTGGATTCAAGTAGAAATACCGGTAAACGAAAACATCACGTATATCAACTTTTTTTCGAAAAATTACGGTATTGCCGCCGGCAAAAAACTAATGGAATATCATGATAATTCCTGGTATAATTTTGAAAATCAAGCTCCAAAAAACATTGATGCAATATGTGCATTGGACACTAACTCCATCTTTATTTCCAACAATACTAAATATCAAGAATCCGAACTTTATTACTGGAATGGCAAATACTGGAATGCATTGGCTCAACCATTAGTCAATTCAATATCGGCAATGGATTTTAAAGATGAAAATAACGGAACCATTGCCGGATACGGAGAAATTGCTCTATACAAAAATGGCAAGTGGTATAAAATAATCCCTCCCTCAAACAATAGTATAACTCATGTAATTTTACTAAATGACAACCATATTTGGGCATTAATAAAAAATGAAGGACTGTATTATTATTCCGGTAAATGGACTAAGATTGAAAACTCCAAACAAATATTTGATATCTTTTTGTACAAAAAAGAGTTATTTGTTGCAGGTAATTATTTTATCGGCAAAGCAAAAGATGATTCAATAGAAATTATTTCGAATTTTGAAAACAAAAAAACACCGACTCTATCGAAAATGTTTGTCTTAAATCCCGCCGATATTTATTTAACGGGAGTTAACGGAAATTTACTTCATTACAGCAATAAATCTTGGGATAAAATAGAATTAAATACCAAAGTGGCTGTCAATGATATCAAAATGATAAACGAATATGACGGGTGGATAGCCGGGGATGAAGGCATTTTATTTCATTTCACAAATAACACTCCCCCACAGAGCAGGC
>JALSPW010000045.1 GCA_026985735.1 Saprospiraceae bacterium | reverse complement strand
TAACAAATTAACAAATTAACAAATTAACAAATTAACAAATTAACAAATTAACAAATTAACAAATTAACAATTAAATAATTAAATTATGTGTTTAGCTATACCGGGAAAAATATTAAGTATTAATGACGAAATTGACGATCTGTTCAGAATAGCCAAAGTATCATTCAACGGCATAATCAAAGAGGTAAATCTAGCTATGGTTCCTGAAGCAAAAATCGGAGATTATGTAATGGTACATGTCGGTTCCGCAATCAGCATAGTCGATGAAGAAGAAGCTCAGTACACTATGGATATACTTCTTAAAATGGATGAATTGACCGAATTGGACAAAGATGATACCTGACAGAATTATAAAACCTGTAACTAATAATTCATAATTTGCCCGTAAAGAGTTTAATCATTTCTATTCTTATATCTTTAAATCCTTGATCTTCTAACTTTTATTCGTCCAAATTCAGTATTAAAGATAGCCCAAAATTCAAACCCAATAACTTTTCCGGAATAGTTACTTAAAACTTATACATTCCACTTAGAGAAATTTGATTCCCTACTGTTTTTTTATCATCTTTACCTGAAATTAGATTGCTATTTAAATATTCAATTGCCAATCCTATTGGTCCAACCGAATATTTAACAGAAAAACACATTAATTTATGTTTTGTACGTGGATTTTCAAATGCGACCAAAGCTTGATCCTTATCAATATTTTCATATCCGTAAAAACCATATATCCCCCAGTTTTCAGTAAGTTCATATCCCAACTGAAACCATCCTCCTACGGAACTTAAATCAGTACTGCCGGGTTGAACCTGAACCATAGCCCCCAATTGTTGTCCAATATTCTTCCCATAATATCCATTCCCTTTTAATAAAATTCTTTTCACTTTTATCTGACCACCGAGTTCAAAAGCGATTCCGTCCAAATATTTATTATCAGCAATTTCACCTCCCGCAAGATTTTTACGGTCATAATGCCCTACCACGTAAACAGACCAAATTTTTGAAATGAAATTTAATTTTGTTTCAAATTGAGGCAACCCGAAATTCCCCGCAGTCCCATAGTTATTCACATTATCAGGACCTGACCATGCACCGTTAAATAAAGCAGCGTCCAATCTTATCTTAACTGCAGAATCATCGGCATTAAGCCCATAATAAGAATAGATACCGGGAAACCTCCATCCAATAAATCCTGCACTTCCATAACCTAATGGAAATGCTACATGAGTCAGAGATACAGGAACAGTACCGAACATAGGAGTCCATGCTTGCCCAAATCTCAATCTCAATCTTCCGTGAATAAAATCCATATAAGCCAAACGCAAACGGAATAGAGGTTGTTGCTCAGATACAACTGATACACCATTGTATCCACCAAACAAATCAATCTCTAAAACACCACCAACTTTCCATTTTCTTTTCAAATCAGGTCCATTAAAAACAAATGTCATTCTGGTGTTTCTAATATCGAAACCCTTAATCCATTTACCTGAACTGAAATCCGAATTAACCCATTCTGCATTTTGTCCATTTGCAAATTTAAAATTTTGGTCCTGTAAAAAAGCCGTCGCAGAAATAAAACCTTTAATTTTAATCATCTCATCCCCACCCGGAATAACGTTTTGAGAATAAATATCTATAGCATTCAATACAAATAATAATAAAATAAAAATCTTTTTCATGGTTAAATATTTTAGTGACAAAAAATATGTCACAAATATATACCACACCACTTAATACTTTCCACAAATCATTACATATCCACCCAATTTAGATTTGTCATAAATTATTAATTTTAATACATTTGTAATCAATATGAATTAAAGTTGAACTATTAAAGGAAATTTACTATCTTTGGGAAAAAAATAATATGATCCAAAATTACGAATTATTTAATCCGACAAGGCTTATTTTCGGTGAAAACAGAATAGAAGAACTGAGTGATTTTTTGCCTAAAAACTCAAATATTTTACTATTATACGGACAAGGCAGCATCAAGAAAAACGGTATTTACGATAAAGTGACAAATATCCTTAAAGATTTTAAATATGAGGAATTTGGAGGTATAGAACCAAATCCTACTTATGAAACCCTAATGAAAGCCGTTGACTTGGGGAAAAAAGAAAATATAAATTTCATTTTAGCAGTTGGAGGAGGATCTGTCATAGATGGTGCTAAATTTGTTGCAGCTGCTATTCCATTTGACAAAGGAGACCCCTGGAATATTCTAAAAGCCAATGCAGAAGTCGAAATATCAATACCTATTGGAACAATTCTGACACTACCGGCTACCGGGTCGGAAATGAACAGAGGAGCTGTGATTAGTAAAGCATCAACTAAGGAGAAACTAGCGTTTTTAACGGAAAAATCTTTTCCTGTATTTTCGATTCTTGATATTTCCGTATTAAATTCTCTTCCGAAAAGGCAAATAGCTAATGGAATCGTGGATGCTTTTATTCATACTACAGAGCAGTATATGACTTATCCGGTCAATGCTGTCTTACAAGACAGATTTGCAGAAAGCATTATGAAAACCCTGATAGAAGAAGGAAGTGAATTTTATAATAATAGTGAAAATTTGGAAGCGGGAGCTAATCTTATGTTCAGTGCTACTATGGCTCTAAACGGTATAATATCTGCCGGTGTACCAACAGACTGGTCAATACACATGATAGGTCATGAATTGACAGCATTATACGGGATAGATCATGCCAGAACTTTAGCTGTTATTTTACCTGCATTATACCTTGAGAAAATTGATGAAAAAATTGATAAATTAGCTCAATATGCAGAAAATGTTTGGGGAATTACTCATG
This sequence comes from Saprospiraceae bacterium, assembly GCA_026985735.1. Taxonomy (GTDB): domain Bacteria; phylum Bacteroidota; class Bacteroidia; order Chitinophagales; family Saprospiraceae; genus JADJGA01. The sequence continues at coordinate 1,931 of JALSPW010000045.1, read as the reverse complement.
GCTCCAAAAAAGAGAAAGCCATTAACGGTATCGAAAAAACAGAGAAATTTTTCAATTCTCTTAATGTCCCTACGAAACTGAGTAAATATAACATTAGTTTAAACTCAACTGCTGAAACTATAATTTCCAAATTTAAACAAAGAGGAATAAATGCTATCGGAGAAAACGGGATAGTAAAGCTTGAAGATATCACGGATATTCTTACAACTGCCTGGGTATAATTATATTTTTTTAACTTCTTTATTTGAATGTTTATGTTTAAACAGTATTATTATGAAACAATTAATTATCTATCTTTTCATTATATTATTACCGTTAAAATCATTTATTTATGGACAAAGTATAATTTTTGATAATCCATTCCGGATTAATGAATTGAATTTAGCAAAACCATATAATCTATTAATTAGTGATATAGATAATGACAATAAATCTGATATTTTGATCACATCACCGGCAAATAATTATATTTTTATTATAAAAAAAGAAGGAAACAATCCTACAAAATTTGGTAATCTAAAATTGATAAAGAATAGTTTTAATGAAACAGGATTAATCTCAGCTGCTGATATTGACAAGGACGGTGATATTGATTTAATTGTTGGAGACAATAGAGGCAATGAAATGGCATGGTTTGAAAATACTGATGGGAAAGGATTATTTTTACAAAAAGAAATCAACAATAAAACTGACGGAATAACATGTTTAATTCCGGCAGATATTGATGATGACGGTGATATTGACATTATTGTTTCCTATCTTGAAGGTGAAAGGATATCCTATTTTGAAAATATAGATGCAAAAGGTGGTTTTTCCGATGAAAAGCCAATAGATTTACAGTCGGGTGGAATTGCACAAGTAGCATTTAAAGATATAAACGGAGACTCAAAAAAGGATATCATTGTTTTAAAAAAAACAGACAACGAAATAGTTTGGTATGAAAATAACGGTACAGCTAACAATTTCACTAAAATAAATCCAATTGCTACAAATGCCTTAAGACCTTCATCAATGACCGTTGAAGATGTTGACAATGATGGAGATTTTGACATTGTCGCAGCTTTACAGTCAAAAGTAGTACTTTATAAAAATAATGACGGAAATGGAAACTTTTCAGAAGATTCCGAAATATACAACAATAACAACTCAATAAAAAATATTTTGATCAGGGATATTGATAATGATAATGACAAAGATATTATATTGGGTGATAGTGAAGCAGGAAAAATTTTAGTATTTTTCAATTCGGATGGAAATGGAACTTATGGTAAAGATACTGTTATTTTAAATAACTTTGATGGAGTTTATGGTTTGGAATTGATTGATTTTGACGGTGACAATATATTGGATATCTGCGCCGCATCTTATTACGGACATAAATTGGTTTGGATGAAAGGACTGAATGAAGGAAACTTCAGTCCTCCGGAGCTTATTTCCGAATCTCTACTGCAAGAACCAAAGCAAATATTAACCGGTGATTTTAATAGTGATTATAATAGAGATATTGTAGTTTCCAACAATCGTAAAAACAACCTTGCTTGGTATAAAAATACAAATAATGGAAATCCTTTTGAATTTAATATAATTAGAAAGGATGATTCTGCAACAAAAAGAATAATAGAAAAAGCTGATTTTGATAACGACGGAGATCCGGATATTATTTCTGTCAATGCAAATTATGGGCTATCAATACTATTATTGTATGAAAACACAGATGGCAAAGGTAATTTTAAATCCAAAAGTATTTTACTTAATAATTCCCCTTCTATTTCTTTCATCAAATCAGGCGATTTGGATAACGATGGCTACATTGACATATTATTTATATCGCAAGATAAAAATTTGATTGCATATGCAAGAAACTTAGGTAACGGTAAATTCGACAAAAATTTTATTACTATTACAAATAATATCAATAATCCTACAGGACT
>JALSPW010000044.1 GCA_026985735.1 Saprospiraceae bacterium | reverse complement strand
CAGGAGTGAAAATAGTAGTATCTGTTGCATTTATGAGGTTTTTTGCAGCTCCACTGTAATTTAATGAAATCTTTTCATACCACTTCTCCTTTCCTATTCTGTTTTTGGATTTGAAAGGATATATTGTATTCATGTTCAAATTAATATTAGGTAAGGTAAGATCGAATGACCTGGTTTGATTATTTTGAGAATGATTGAGCGCTACAGAAAGGCTGAAAGGAGTTCCGGGAAGACTGTTGGTATATGAAAAATTGGATCTTGTAATATTATTAAGTCTGTTGTTAGCATCGGTATATACTTTTCTTTGAAATCCGTTTAAAGAAAAATTCAGACTTCCTCCAAGCTTTTGATATGGATGAGCTTTGGCACTTTGAGTATGTGTTAAGTTGATTTTGAAAGTCGGGGTTTTGCTAATACCGTTGTTTGTTAAGTTTTCTCTGTAGATATTAAAATAACTGAGTTTAAGATTTCCTGAAAATTTATATCTTTTTGCATAGTTGGTTTCAACATATAAACCGTGAGACCCTCTTGAATAAATATCACCGGTAACTCTCAAATCCATGTAGTCATTTAAAACAATATAAATACCGATATCTTTTACTCCCACTCCGAAATCTTTATTGTAATCCAGTCTCTTCGGAAGTATCAATCCTGATTTTTGTCCCTGAAAAATAGGGTAGAGACCAAATGGCAAAATGATGGGATAAATCGGCACATCTCCGATTTGAATAGTAGATACCCCGAAAATTGCAAGTTTGTTTGGTATAAGTTTGATCTTGCTTGCCTGGATACCCCAGTGAGGATGATCCAAAGTACAATTGGTAATTAAACCGTCTTTTATAAACATCTGATCCGCATGATATATACTGTCTCCTTCAGCACTGACAAACTTCCCCAATTTACCATGTACTGTTAATTCTCCTTCTTTTTTTGCTGCATATTCCACATATCCTTTTTTTGACTTCAGATTATATCTGATAATATTTGCCGAAAATTCATCTTTTTTATCTATGAAAAGAGGCTTTTGAGTCATATTTCCAATACTGTCTATTATAGGTTTTCCGGTAATTTCATTTTTTTTAATGTCAAATTCAATATATCCGGCTTTTAATGTAATAGTATTATATTTGACATAAGCAGAATCATACAATTTCATTTTGCTGCTGTCTTTATCAAAATATTCATAGTTGCTTGCTCCCCATTCAAAAGAATCGTTTATGGCATCATTGGATATATTGTATTTAATAGTATCTGAGTTAGTTATTAGACTACCGGATAAATTCCCGTAAGATATACTATCAATATCACTAATATCAATAGAGTCTTTCCCTTGTATCAAAAGAGTATCACCCCTCGTTTGTGCCTTTGAAGTGATAGGAAATAGTAAAAAAAATAAAATTATATAAAATATTCTATTCAAAAGTTTTATGTATTATAATTTATTATTATCTTTGCCTTCAAGAAAACTACAACTAACATAATGGCAAAATTAAGCGATTTAATTTTATCAAATATTAAATTATCCTATTTTAATATTTTTTTAACGTTATTGATACTTTTTGTAACCAATACAAATATTAACGCTAATAAACCGGGTAATAATATAATTCGTACCGGAAATAATTATATTCATCCCGATTCAACATATATGATAATTATTGACCCGGGGCATGGAGGTAAAGATAAAGGAACATCTTATGGCAAAGTCTATGAGAAAGATATAACTCTTGCTTTGGCAAAAAAGATAAAGCATGCCATTGAAGTTAATTCAAGCAAAGCAAGAGTATTATTAACCAGAGATGACGACAGTTTTATACCTCTGTATGAAAGAATTCGAATGGCAAATAGACGTGGGGCGGATATATTTATTTCGATACATTGCAATTCCTATGCAGCTAACAATGAGATACATGGTAATGAAATCTATGTTTTGGGATTGACCGAATCCGGATATAATTTAGATGTTGCCATGCGCGAAAATGCGTCTGTTTTATTGGAAAGGGATTATAAAAATAACTATGATTGGTTTGATCCCAATTCTATCGAAGCACATATTTTTTTATCTGCATTTCAGAATATGTTTTTAGCTCAGAGTTTGGCTTTGGCTAATAATATAAGTAATAATTTAAATCAAAAGTCGGGTATTAAAACGCGGGGTGTAAAACAAGCGGGTTTTGTTTTGTTGAAATATGCTACTATGCCCAGTATATTGATTGAAACAGGGTTTATTTCAAATTATAATGACAGAAAAACTCTTCAATCGGAAGAAGGGCAAAACAAAATTGCAGAAAGCATAGCTGAAGCGGTTAGCGAATATATAAAAAGACTTCAATTATAGATTATCATTTTTTTCTATTTCCGAGTTCACTTCATTTTCAATACTTCTAAGTTTTTCTTTACAAAATTTAACTAGTTCGGTTGCTCTTTTTATTTTATTAGAAAGCATATCAATTTCCTGTTCATCACTTTCAAGACTAGCTGCTATCTCTTGCAATTCCATATATGCTTCTTTATAGGTCATTTTTTTTGACATGTTACTACAATTTGAGTACAAAGTAAGAGAATTTTTTGAAATTATATATAAAATTGTTTTATTTTGTTTATTATATTTACTTTAGAAATAAAATCTTTTAACTGATGAAACGTATATTATTAATATATCTCTTTATTTTTTTTGCATTTAATGCATTTAACCAAATAGGTATAAAAGCGGCTTACCTATCTTCTGATTTTAGCAATATAGAAAGAGATATTATTAGTGATTCACGTGTGGATATTTTTAGTAATGGTTTTATGACCGGGTTATATTATTCTATTGGAATAAATGGAAAGGGTATCAACTTATTACCTGAAATAGGAATTGGTTTTTATAATTCAATAGCGGCTTTAAATCCCTACAAACTTCAACAGATATTTATAGGAGTGCCTGTGAAATTCTATCCTCTTAATTTAGAAGGTGACTGTGGTTGTCCTGATTTTTCTTTGAGAAATAAGTTTTTTGAAAAACACTTTTTCATGTTTTTTAATAATGCGGTATTTTATAATGGGAAAAGCATGACTAATGATGAAAATCAAGTTTGGGATAATTATTTTAGTTTTAAAATAGGCCTTGGTGCCGGAATTACAATTCCATTAACACAAATAATACGAGTTGAACCTTTCCTAAGTTACAACTGGGGATTTAATGATAAGTGGGTTCCGGCTATGTTGAACGGAGAGAGAGTTGAAGCAAAATCTATTAATTACACTCAATCTGAATTTGGTATCAGATTAGGAGTAGTGATTGACAGATAAATAATTTTAATCAAATTATAAATTTCATTGACGATTATTCAACAGAAACAGGGATTTTTTACGAATTTGTAAATTTATTAAAAACCAAAAATATGCAGAAAAATATATTAATAATTAATGGACATCCGGACAAAGAAAGTTTGTGTAGGGCATTAGCAGAAAGATATAAAACAGGAGCTGATTCGAGTGGAGCATATTGCAAACTTATTAATTTGAGTGAATTGGAATTTTCTCCAATATTAAAATATGGCTATAGAAAAAGGACTGATTTAGAGCCTGATTTACAAAAAATGCAGAAATTAATATTGGATTCCAATCATTTGGTTTTTGTTTATCCAAACTGGTGGGGAACTTATCCTGCTTTGTTGAAAGGGTTTATAGATAGAGTTTTTTTACCCGGATTTGCTTTTGAATATAATGTGAACTCTAAGATACCAAAAAAACTTTTAAAAGGGAAAACAGCAAGATTAATAGTTACAACAGATACTCCCTCATGGTATTATTCACTGATATATGGAAAGCCGGGGCATAATTCTATGAAAAAATCCATCCTTGGGTTTTGTGGAGTGAAACCGGTGAAAATATCAACTTTCGGATCTGTAAAAAATTCAACAAATGATCAGAGGAATAAATGGTTGGAAAAAGCTGAAAAACTTGGTAGGAGTTTGAAATAGTATTTGCAATTTTTGGTCAAACGTTGGCTGGTGCGAAATGTAAAACATTCACGAATACCTTAACAATTAACAATTTGTGAGTAATTGTAAGTGTGTATGGCTGTACCTTGGATTAATCTTTATTTAATCGATTCCAACCCCAATTCCTTCAAATACTCATTATGTTTTGCCGTACTGCTCTTTATTTTCTTTTCGATTTCTGTCAATTCTTCATTCACTTCTTCAAGGTCTATTATCGGTTCGGGTTTGGCTGTACTGACATATCTTGAAATATTCAAATTATAATCATTGTTTTCTATTTCGGACATTGATACACTACGCGCATAGCGTTCAATTTTTTCAGGACGATTTTTGTAAGTATCAATAATCCGCTCAATATCTTCTTTTCTTAAAAAATTCTGCCTTTTTCCTTTTTCAAAATGCTCGCTTGCATTGATAAACAACACATCATCATCTTTTTTACATTTTTTCAGTACTAAAATACAGACAGGAATGGCGGCGGAATAAAACAGATTGGCAGGTAATCCGATTACGGCATCAATATTATTGTCTTTTAATAATTTTTCTCTGATTCTTTTTTCAGCTCCGCCGCGGAACAAAACGCCGTGAGGTAAAATAATTGCCATTGTACCGTCTTCGGCGAGATAATGGAAACCGTGTAACAAGAAAGCAAAATCGGCGGCGGATTTGGGTGCCAGTCCGTAGCTTTTAAAACGAAAATCTTCCGCCAAAGTGTCGTTGGGTTCCCAGCGTAAACTAAACGGCGGATTGGCTACTACGGCATCAAATTCC
>JALSPW010000043.1 GCA_026985735.1 Saprospiraceae bacterium | reverse complement strand
AATTGCGCCAATTGGCAAATTGATTTCCGGCGAATGCCCAATATATCCTGAATATCAAATTCGCTATCAAAATATAAGCGGTAACAAAATGTATAGCTCGTATCAAACCAAACCAATATGAATTTGAAGCTTCGAGATTGCTATTAATTGCGGGCGGATCAGCTATAATAAAACCCGTTATAATCAGCACAGTTGTACTTAAAGCTGTAACCCAATGGAAAAACCTTACAGGGATTTCCCATACATAAACCCTTTTAAAATTATATGTTGTTGTTGCCATATTAATAAATTTTATTTCTGCTCAAAAAGAACAAAAAATCATAGAATATTTAAACTAAACAGAGCAAGCTCCTCCTATTTGTATTTGACTGATATTTTTACCGTGTTCATCATACAAATGCACTGCACATGCAAGACAAGGATCAAATGAATGAATAGTCCTTAAAATCTCAACGGGATTATTAGGATCTGCGATTGGAGTTCCAAGTAAAGCTGCCTCATAAGCTGATAATTGACCTTTCGGATCACGCGGTGATGCATTCCAGGTGGTAGGAACTACCATTTGATAATTATCCGTTTTACCATCTTTTATCACTATCCAATGTGACAAGCCTCCCCGGGGGGCTTCCATATATCCTACTCCTTTGGCTTCTTTCGGCCATGTGGAAGGATCCCATTTATCCATATTAGCCATTTTCGTATCCCCGTTTTTAATATTGGTCAATAACCTGTTGTAAAATTCCAATCCCCAATCAGCCAAAAGTTTTGTTTCAAGTCCTCTGGCTGCAGTTCTTCCAAGCGTGGAAAACAATGCAGCAGCAGGAATATCAAGCTTTTTCAAAGCAAAATTAACTACTTCCTTGTACTCGGGAATACCTTTGGCATATCCAATAAGCACCCTTGCCAATGGACCTACTTCCATAGGTTTTCCTTTCCATCTCGGAGTTTTCACAAAACTGTATTCTTTATCAACATCCAGAAAATCATAAGGTGGTTTTGGTCCTGTATAGTGAATATTAGTTTCACCTTCCCAAGGATTTAATCCTATATCTTTACCTTTGGAATAATCATACCAGGATTTATTTACAAATTCTTTAAATTCACTTGTATCTCTTACATCTATTTCATGAACTTTACTTAAATCTCCATCCAAAATAACGCCTTGAGGCCATTTGAAACTGGAAGGATTTCTGTAATTATCAGCAGGAAGATCACCGTAAGACAGATAATTTTTAAATCCTGAAACTCCTATTGCTCCCCAGTCCTTATAAAAAGAAGCTATTGCCAATAAATCCGGAATATATACTTGATTGATAAACGTATGTGCATCTTGCAACAACTTACCTACATACGCCAGCCTTTCAGCATTCAATCCCCCTGCATCACCAACATTAACAGGACTAGCCATTCCTCCAACCAAGAAATGAGGATGAGGATTTTTACCTCCGAGAATTGTATGAACCTTAACTATTTCCTTCTGCCATTCCAAAGCTTCAAGATAATGCGCAACGGCCAAAAGATTGACTTCTGCAGGAAGCTTCATTGCAGGATGTCCCCAATATCCATTTGCAAAAATTCCTAGTTGCCCGCTATCCACAAATTTTTTAATCCTATTTTTAACATCTGAAAAATATCCGGGAGAGCTTTTAGGCCAGCTTGAAATACTCTGTGCTAAAGCAGATGTTGCTTTGGGATCTGCATTTAAAACCTGTGTTACATCTACCCAATCCAAAGCATGTAAATGATAAAAATGAACAACATGATCTTGAAATGCATGAGAAATCGTAACCAAATTTCTTGCCAACTCTGCATTTGGCGGCACAACTATTCCCAATGCGTCTTCAACCGAACGAATAGATGCTATCGCATGAACAGTTGTACAAACACCGCAAGCTCTTTGAACAAATGCCCAAACATCCCGTGGATCACGTCCTTCCACTATTTTTTCCATTCCTCTTACCATTGTTGAAGAACTGTATGCATTAACAACTTTACCATCTTTGATCTCCGCTTCAATTCGTAAATGTCCTTCAATTCTTGTAATCGGATCTATTACTATTCTATTTGCCATAATATATATTTTTTATGTTTTTTATTCTTTAATATTTTTTTCATTCAAAACACCACGACTCTCATGTTTTTTCAACTCCCTTCTTTTTGCAATATTGGAAGCGACACCATGTACTGCAGCTCCGGCAACAGCAGCTCCTACAACAATTTTACCGATTTTATCCGCAGTATTCTCAATGCCAAATCCCGGAATATTTTCAAGTCTCTCATAAAAAGGTCCATTGTCCCAAAAATCATTCTCACTACATCCAATACAAGGGTAACCTGATTTAATCGGATTGCTAATTCCATTATTCCATTCCATAAAACCACAAGCATTGTAAGTCACCGGTCCCCTACACCCTAATTTGTATAAACAATATCCTTTCTTAGCTTCTTCACTATCAAAAGTTTCGGCAAACAAACCTGCATCAAAATACGGTCTTCTATAGCAACTGTCATGAACCCTCTTTCCATAAAACTGCTTGGGCCTTCCCATATCATCCAATTCCGGAATAGTTCCAAATGTAGCATAATGAACAACCACACCGGTCATTACCTCTCCTATTGGTGGACAACCGGGAACTTTTATAATTGGCTTATCTTTGATAATCGCATCCACCGGAACCGAACCCGTTGGATTAGGATATGCCGCTTGTATTCCTCCCCATGCCGAACAACTACCGAAAGTAATAATAGCAGCAGCTCCTGCAGCAGATTCTTTTAATATCTCTACAGCTGTACGTCCGGCAATAGTACAATAAATTCCATCGTCTTTTGTAGGTATAGCACCTTCAACCACTAAAATATATTTTCCATAATTTTCTTTCATTGAAGCTTGCTTGGCTTCTTCAGCATTATGTCCTGCTGCTGCCATCAATGTATCTGTATAATCCAAAGAAATTGTATCAAGAATAATATCGGCAGCAAGCGGATGGTCTGATCTGATAAAAGATTCCGAACATCCGGTACATTCCTGAAAATGCTCCCAGATAACAGGAATACGTTTTTTTGTTTCCAACGCCTTGGCAACCTGGCCAATCATACTTGACTCAAGTCCCATAAAGGCAGACATGTATGTAACAAATTTCATAAAATCCCGACGCGTATATCCTTTTCTTAGAACAGCCTCGAGATAAGTCTCAGCTTTATTTTTTGTTTTCATCATAACAAACGATTATTTTGTTTTTAGTAAATTCTGCAATAAAAGTATCAAATATTAATATTTTTTAAAAACAAAACACTTATTTGTAAAAAGTCCAATTATATATAAATTATTTTTAATCAGTCTAAATCATATAGAAATGAAATATATTATTGAATTTCAGAATAATTAGATATTAAATTTTTATTATTTAAATCTTTAAGGGTTTTGCAATATTATATTTTGTTAATTTTTGTAACAATTGCAATTATTTTGAAATTTAGATTTATTATAAATTAATCAATATCTTTATTTAATTAAAATTATGGTGTTTTTTACAAGAATTTTATGTAATATTGTATTAATAAATTTACTTATAATGCATGAATTATCTATAGCAATGGGAATTGTCGAATTGGCGGAAAAAGAAGCTAGGAAAGCGGGAGGAAAAGAAATAGAAATCATAGAGCTGGAAATAGGGAAACTTGCCGGTATTGAAATGGAAGCATTGGATTTTGCATGGCCTGTTGCCACAAAAAACACTATGCTGGCAAACGCAGAACTAAAAATTGAGATACCAAAGGGTCGAGCCAGATGTTTGGAATGTGGATTTGAATATAATATTGATAATCTTTATGATTCTTGTCCTAAATGCAATAGTTATTTTAAAGATATTTACCAGGGAAAAGAATTAAGAATAAAATCGATCGTTATAAAAGATTGACTATAAATTTTATACTTTAAAAATAAAATCGTTTAATATGTGCGCACCAAATCAAATTAATAAAATAGTTATAACGAAACCCGGTGAAAAGACAAATGATATGCATGGACATCATGATCACGAGCATCATCACCACCATCATCATCCCGATTCGGATCATACTCATACCGATTCACACGGCAGAGTTATTGAACTCGGTCAGGATATTATGCAATTCAATGAAATAGGAGCAGCAAGAAACAGAGGGTATTTTGATGCAAAAGAGATTACGGCTATCAATCTTGTTAGTTCTCCAGGCTCAGGAAAAACAAGTATCCTGGAAAAAACACTGGAAGATTTAAAAGACGAAATTTCTTTTTACGTTATTGAAGGTGATCAGCAAACTATGAATGATGCCAATAGAATAGACGCATTGGATATTCCTGTACGCCAAATCAATACCGGTGCACTTTGTCATCTTGAAAGCGACATGGTTTATGATGCTGTAAAATTATTAAATCCTGCTCCTAAATCATTATTGATGATAGAAAATGTTGGAAATCTTGTTTGCCCGGCAAAATTTAATTTGGGTGAAGACTTTAGAGTTGTAATAATAAGCACTACAGAAGGAGATGACAAACCTATTAAATATCCGGACATGTTTGAAGGATCACAAGTTTGCATTATAAATAAAATCGATCTTCTACCCTATTTGAATTTTGATGTTGAAAAAACCAAAGACTATGCAAGAAAAGTGAATCCCGATATTATTTTCTATGAAGTTTCGGCTACTACCGGTGAAGGTATGGACGAGTGGTATAAATGGTTGAAAGAGACGATGAATCGTTGAATCGTGGAGGTGTGGATTTGTGGAAT
>JALSPW010000042.1 GCA_026985735.1 Saprospiraceae bacterium | reverse complement strand
TTCATATTATTGGAAATACAAAAACAATTTTTTTTCAAACAAACAAAATATTTATGATTTAAATCCGGGAAAATATAATCTTACAATAACAGATAATTGTAATAATAAACTCGATACAATGTTTTTTATCAAAAATAAAACAAGCATCTATGAAAATAATCCCAATGATAAAATAATACTTTATCCTATTCCTGCAAAAACAATACTACATCTTTACTCTCAAAATTACAGAATAAAAAATTATTCCATTTTTAATTTATCAAAAAAAATAATAACAATAAATAATTTAAATTGTTATAAATGTAATATCGATGTTTCTTCAATGAAAAAAGGAATTTATTTTATTAAATTTCAAATTAAAAATAAAACAAGCATACAAAAATTAATTATCCAGTAAAACCATAAGCAAATATATATGAAATCAGATTATAAGAATCAATTGGTCTATGGTAGAAATCCCGTAATCGAATTGATAAAAAGTGGAAAGCAAATAGAAAAAATATTTGTACAAAAAGGTTTGAAAGGAGATTTTGAAATAGAATTAAGAAATATCTTAAAAGGAAAAAATATTCCGGTCAGCTTCGTTCATCCAAATAAATTAAAAAATTTTACATCACAAAATCATCAAGGAGTAATCGCAATCAGCTCATTGATACAATATTGGAATCCGGAAGATTTAATTGACTCTATATACCATAAAGGACAAACACCAAATCTTATCCTTTTGGATTCTATAACCGATGTCCGAAATGTTGGTTCCATTATCAGATCGGCTGAAGTCCTTGGAGCGCATGGAATTATAATGGGGATAAAAAACAGTGCAATTATCAATCATATAACAATTAAAACTTCAGCAGGTGCCATTTTTAATATCCCTATTACAAAAGTCAAAAGTATATCCAATACCATTGATTTATTAAAAAATAATGGGATAAAAATAATAGTGAGTAATTTAAATGCAAATAAAACTATTCATAACATTAATTTTGTCGATCCTGTATGTACCGTTTTGGGTTCGGAAGACGATGGTATAAGTAAACATATTTCAAAAATCGCAGATGAAGAATTTATTATCCCTCAGCAAGGAAAAACAGATTCTCTTAATGTATCGGTTTCTGCAGGAATTATTCTTTATGAAATTTTTAAACAACGAAATTATTAACTCATACAATTTTTTCAATTTTAAAAAAAACTTTTCCACATTTCAAAATATATTTCACTCTCTTTAATCAGGTATAAAATTATAATTTAAATATAAAAAATAAAATCGATATAAGTTTCTGAAATAGATTTCGATTTAGATTCTTATGTGAAATATAAACTATAAGTTTTAAAATAACTTTCCTCATACAAAGAAAGTTTAAAGTTTGAAAGACGTAAATAAAAAAATAAAAGGGATTATGTAGAATTGTGAATAAGAATGTTAGTTTTGAAAATTAAAATATTTAAATTAAAAATCAAAAGTTATTAACAATAGAACTATAGTTTTTCACAATTTTAATACGCACAGAATTATTCATTAAAAAAATATTTAATATTAATTTCGTATCTTTGCAATACAATTTAAATCTATGCCGGAAAACAAAAATATATTATCAAAAATCAAAGGTGGATTGACCAATATCAATCAAAATCCCGATTTATTACAAATGGGTAAAGTTATGCCACATTCCATTGAATTGGAAGAAGTGGTTTTAGGAGCTATTCTTATTGACAAAAATGCTCTTCCTGCTGTGATTGATATATTGCGTGAAGAAGTATTTTATAAACCCGCCCATCAAAAAATATATGAAATAATCATAGAATTATTTCAAAAATCACAGGGAATAGACATTCTCACTGTACATGATGCATTAAAAAAAGCAAAATTAAACGATGAAGTTGGTGGCCCCAATTATCTGATTGAATTGAGCAATAAAGTGGGTTCTGCTGCTAATATTGAATTCCATGCCAGAATATTAGTTCAAAAATATATTCAACGCGAATTGATTAGAGTTTCATCAAATATTATTAAAGACTCGTATGAAGACTCCAAGGATGTTTTCGAACTTTTGGACGATGCGGAAAAATCATTATATGATATAACTGACCAAAACCTGAATACAGCTTATGAAAGACTTGGGGGATTAGCGGCCAAAGTACAAAAAGAAATAGAAGAGCTTAGTGCTAAAGAAGAAGGTTTGACCGGGATTACTACAGGTTTTGAAGAACTCGATAATATAACTTCAGGCTGGCAAAAATCAGATTTGGTCATCATAGCTGCCAGACCGGGTATGGGTAAAACAGCCTTTGCATTATCTCTGGCCAGAAATGCATCCCAAGCTAATCATCCTACTGCCATATTCTCGCTTGAGATGTCAAAAATGCAATTAACACAAAGATTATTGGCAATGGAATCTGAAATTAACAGTAAAAAAATCAGAAATGGCCAATTGGACGAATTCGAATGGAAAAAACTTCATGAAGCTGTTGAGAGAATGTCCGAAACAGAAGTATATATCGATGATACTCCGGGAATTAATATTTTTGAATTAAGAGCAAAGTGTAGAAGAATGAAACAAAATCATGGGATACAATTAATTATCATCGATTATTTGCAACTTATGACTTCCGCTCCAAATCAAGGAAGAGGAAACAGAGAACAAGAAATCAGCTCTATTTCACGAGCATTGAAAGGTATGGCAAAAGAGCTGAATGTTCCGGTTATAGCACTTTCCCAACTGAGTCGAGCTGTTGAAACAAGAGGTGGCAATAAAAGACCACAACTTTCCGACCTTAGAGAATCGGGAGCTATAGAACAAGATGCCGATATCGTTTCATTTGTATTCAGACCGGATTATTATGAATCGGGAGAAGATTTCGAAGGCCCTCGAGATGTGGCTGAAATTATAATCTCAAAACATAGAAACGGAGCTCTTGGATCAGTCGAACTCAAATTCATTAAAGAATTTACGAAATTTGTAGAATTGGATAATCCCCTATTCCCAACTTTTGGAGAATCCGGGCCGGATCCTTTAAATCCTTCAAATATTATAACCAAATCATCCAAAATGAATGGACAAAATTCAGGAGATGCAGATATTCCTTTTTAGTAAATTTCAGGGAAATTCCATTGATATAAAAACTTAAACTAAATGAGATTAAACAAATATCTTGCTCACTGCGGTATCGCATCAAGAAGAAAAGCTGCCGAAATAATTAAAAACAAAGAGGTTACTGTCAATGACGCCATTATAAATCATCCGGCCTATGAAGTTAAAGAAGAAGATGTAATTAAATATAATGGCAAAATCATTAAACCGGAAAAAAATCTCGTATATATACTCATGAATAAACCAAAAAATATCATCACATCTTTAAAAGATGAAAAAGGTCGAAAAACAGTCATGGATATTCTGAAAAATAAAGTAAAGGAAAGAATTTATCCTGTAGGAAGATTGGATTACAAAACAACCGGATTACTCCTTTTAACCAATGATGGTGACTTAACAAAAAAGCTATCACATCCCAGTCATAAAGTCCCAAAAGTTTATGAAGTCACTCTTGATAAAAAAATCAACACTTCCGATTTGAAAAAAATCAAACAGGGCTTTGATCTGGAAGATGGTCATATACAAATAGATTGGATTAAAATCATTGATGAATCAGGAAAGATTTTGAACCTTGAAATTCATATAGGTAAAAATCGTATCGTAAGAAGAATTTTTGAAAATTTCGGTTATCAGGTTACAAAACTTGATAGAATTTATTATGCAGGTCTAACAAAAAAAGGACTAAAACGCGGCTGGTTTAGACATCTGTCAAAAAAAGAAATTATAATGCTTAAGCACTTTGTATAATACCTGAAAATCTAAAATAAAATCGTTATGAAGGTTCAAAATGTGCGTTAATACTAATAAGCACGGCAAAAAATCTAAACACATCATAGACAGCCATTTATTAACTGATACCCAAAATCTTATGTAATTGCAAACTTAATTTCCACTTCGGATGTTCAAGACAATACGCAAGTGCTTTTTCCGTATTCTCTTTTATATTTTTATCATCTTTGGGCTGAAGATAAAAATGCTTAAAAACCATATTCTCAAAATCCATTGGATTAAAATCTTCCTGCGGATAAACAAGTTTCAATTCATCACCTGAAGTCTGAATAAATTTCGATCCTGCTTTAGGACTAACGGTTATCCAATCCAATCCGGATAAAACCTGTATTGTCCCATTTGTTTCCACTGCAAGAAAATAAGAATATTTCTTAAATTCATCTAATAAATTACCATCAAGCTGAAGCATTGGTTCCCCTCCGGTAAAAACAATAAATCTGCATTTGGTCTTGCTAGTAATTTTATTTATTTTTGTTACAAGCTCATTTTTATTATACACACCTCCATTTAAACCATCTGTACCCACAAAATCCGTATCACAAAATTTACAAATAGCTTTAAATCTATCTTCCTCTCTCCCCGTCCATAGATTACACCCTGAAAAACGTATAAAAATAGCCGGTCTACCAGAGTGAAAACCTTCTCCCTGAATAGAATAGAATATCTCTTTAATTATATATTTTCCGGATTTTATCTTTTTCATATATTTTCACAAGGAAAATTATTATCAGTATTAGTTACTACTATAACAGAGCAATTTCAAGCAATAAAGTAATTAGTGTCTGTCCATAAAATCATTAAAACACAAGCACTTTATAAACAGACACTAATTACTGCAAAACAAATATTTGTCAGATAACATAATTGCCCCTAAGTGGTTACAAAGAATTTAAAAATAGATTTTT
>JALSPW010000041.1 GCA_026985735.1 Saprospiraceae bacterium | reverse complement strand
CATTTTACATCTGGAAAAGATTTTACTATGATATTTCTTCTTTTGTCGGAGGTAAAAATGTAAAAATAGCATTTGAATATACGGATGGTAATAATTGGAATTATGGTGCAGGTATTGATAATATATCCATAGAAGAGCAGCCTGATTATTTTGCTTATATGACTGCTCCGGCAAAAAAATGGGAACAAGTGGATAATCCGGATGATTCGGTATCATTTACGTTTAACGTTAATTATTTCGGAAAACTTCCTTTGACCAATTATAAATTTATTTATACAATCGATGATGCTGCCGAAAAAGAAATAGTTGGCAATGATACTTTAAATTCGAATGACAAATATGATTTTGAAATTCCCGGATTTAAACTGGGAGAGCATAATTTTAAATCAAAATTTGTAATGAATGATACAATCGATGTTGTCCAGGAAGATATGAAATTGCGGGTTGTTCCTCCCGTGCCTCAGTTTGCGATGACAGATGTTGATGGAGTCGCTCATGATTTGCATGCTGAATTGGCATCTGGTAAAAAAATTATTTTGGACTTTTTCGCTTCATGGTGCGATCCTTGTAAATCTTCGGCACCTATACTGAATAAAGTTTGGAAAGCCCATGGATCGGGAGCTAAAGATTTTCAGGTTTACAGTATTACCGTTGAACCTACGGATGATGCAAATGCGGTGAAAGGATTAGATTGGGGAGGGGAGTATCCTGCATTTGCTTATTCTGAACAAAATGATATAATGTGGAATGTATTTAATTCAAAATACGGTGAAAATGCGATTCCATTCTTTGTTTTTCTTTGTCCTGATAAAGAAAACCCGGGTTTTTCAGATGTAAGTTGGTATGGAGTCGGTGTACCCGGAACTCTTGAAAGTGATTTTGAAAATGCGATATCATCTTGTGTCGTTCCGAGGGATAAGGGTGTTTATTTTGTAGATGAGAGTATAGTGGTTGACAAAACAATAAATGAAGAAGCAAAAGTGGAGTTTTTATTGAATAATACCGCTGATGATAAACAGGGAGTATATTGGAAGCTAGAAAAACCCGTTTTTAATCATTCATGGGAATCTCAAGTATGTGATATACATTTGTGTTACGGAAATAATACTGATCAATGTTCGGTAAATAGACCAAACTTTATTGCTGCAGGTGATACTGCTTTATGGTCGGTACATGTTTTTACACATAATGTACCTGATACGGGATTGATTGTGATGAAGATATATGATGATAAGAATTTCACAAATTTGTTGGATAGTTTACCTATTAAATTATTTATTTCCAAACCTAATGCAACATTTGATATTTTTGAAAATGGTGATTTTGATATATATCCCAATCCGGTATCAGATAGGTTAAATGTTAAATTTACTCTAAAAAAAGCTTCAAATATAGAAATATATATCACGGATAATTCAGGAAGAGTTATTCAAAATGTATATAAAGGAAATAATTTATTGAATTATAGAGGAAATATAGATATATCTGATTTTGAAAACGGAGTTTATTTTTTGAATATAAAAACTGAATACGGTACTAAATCCCAAAAGATTTTAAAATTATAATAACTTTATAGGTAGATTCTATATAAATATAATGGGCTGCCTTTTATAGGCAGCCTTTTTTAATAATAAATCCGTGCAGCGAAAAAAAGATAAGAAGTATCTTTATTAAAAAGATAACTACTCAGGTAGAATTATTTTGGCTGAAAAACCATTTCAAAAGCACTATAACCGAGTAGATATTTGGAAAAAATACTTGAGGAATTAAAGATTTAACATTTTTTTAACTCAAAATTAGTTGCATATTAAAAAAAAATAGTTACATTTGTAATTAGAAATACGTTCTTATTATAGTATATATGTTATATGAAAATAAAACTTTACATATTATTAATATTTTTAATTTGTGTTGAGGGGGTGGTCGCTCAAAGATACATCAGTGATTCTCAGCCGAATATAACTATGAAAAAATCATCGCATACCGGTATAACAATTTATCCGAATCCTGCGATAGACTTCTTTCATGTTAATTCACAAACTCCCGTTGGTAAAGTTGAAATATTTAATATAATAGGTAAAAAAATTAAAATTCTTAAAAATAATAATTCCGGTGTTTTTGATGTTTCGGATTTGAGAAACGGAGTTTATCTGGTAAGGATTTTTAATAAGCACAATAAAGTCCTTAAAGTAATCAGATTGGGGAAAAACAGTCAACTACCTTAGTACGGATCGACATCAATTTTTATTCTCACTGAATTTAAACCTTCATTTCGTAGCACTTTGTTTTTACTTTCCAAAATAAACTTTTTAATCTTATTTAAATTTAAACCTGATTTTTCAAGTTTAATCATTATTCTGTATTGGTAAAAACCTCTTATTTTGGATATACCGGGAATGGCAGGTCCAACTACACGGTCTTTAAGATATTTTTTTAATTCGTTTGCCAATAAGAATGCTGTATTTGAACATTTTTCCGGCTTTTTATGCATAATAATTATTTCTATTAATCTTGTAAAAGGAGGATACCGGAATATTTCTCTTTCAGATAATTCACGGGTTATAAATGAAAAATAATCTGTGTTCATAATATCTTTTATTATCGGATGACCGGGATTATGCGATTGTATTATCACCAATCCTTGTTTCTTTCGCCTTCCTGCTCTACCACCTACTTGCAATACCAATTGAAAAGCCCTTTCATTTGCTCTGAAATCAGGAAATTGCATCAGTCTATCTATGTCTATAACTCCGACAAGACCGATATGATCAAAATCAAGTCCTTTGGTTATCATTTGTGTTCCAACCAGAATATCTATTTGTTTAGCTTCAAATTCACCCATGATTTTTTCAACATCATTTTTGGTACGCACAGTATCCATATCCATACGTTTTATTTTGGCATCAGGAAAAATATTCTTAAGTTCATCTTCTATTTTTTCCGTACCATATCCTAAAAAAACAGGATTTGGGCTACCGCATTGAGGACAACTTAGTGGAACTTTTTTACGATGACCGCAATAATGGCATTTCAATTCATTAGTATATTTATGATAAGTCATGCTCACATCGCAATTGGGACATTGACTATGCCATCCGCATTTATTGCATACCATGGTTGGAGAATATCCTCTTCTGTTTTGAAATAATAAAACCTGATCTTCCTTGTTTAATGTGTGTTGAATCATTGATGTCAGAGGGATACTGTATTTACTATTATTGGGAAGCAATAATGACTTGATTCTCATATCAACTATACGGATTTCAGGCATTGAAACATTTCCGAATCTTTGGTCTAACCTGACATAGCCGTATTTCCCCGTTTTGGTATTATGGTAACTTTCAATTGATGGTGTAGCACTTCCAAAAATCACTTTTACATCAGCAGATGAACCGATATAAGCGGAAAGGTCTCTGGCATTGTATCGTGGTGCCGGATTTTGCTGTTTGTAAGAATTGTCATGCTCTTCATCAACGATTATCAATTTTAAGTTGTTAAAAGGTAGAAAAATACCTGATCTTGCTGCAAGTATTACCGGCTTTCCTGTTTTCACCGCATTCCATATTTCCACTCTTTCGTTTTGATTTAGTTTGGAATGAAATACATATACATCTTTTCCGAACACTTCTGCGAGTCGGTTAATAAGATGAGTTGTAAGGCCTATTTCCGGTACCAAAAAAAGAACTTGTCCTCCCGTATCTATTGTTCTTTTGATATATTCTTGATAAATTCTGGTTTTACCACTACCGGTAACACCGTGCAATAAAACGTGATTTTTCGTTTTGAATATATTGTCTATTTCTTTGATTGTATTTTGTTGCGTAGATGTCAGTTCGGGAAGTGCACTGTGTTCTTCTGCAAAGGGTTTTAATCTGCTTATGGTTTTTTCATATTCTTCAAAAATATCTTTTTCTACTAATTTTTTTATAATGCTTGAATCGATTTTTGCGAGTTTTTTTATGGATTCTTTTGTTATCTCTTTTGAATTTTTATTTAATTGAACAAATGCAATCAGGGCATTAGTTTGATGTTTTGATCTTTTTGTCAATTCAAATGCTTTAATCAAATCTTCATCGTCTTGATGAGAAGGGTGAAGTTTTATATATTTTATTTTTTTTGGCTTGTAATTTTTTATCATCTCTTCACGTATACTAACTATATGTTTGCTTAATAAAGAATTTATGACGGGATATACGGATTGTTTATTTAAAATCTCCATAATTTCCTTTAAGTTCAAGCTGTTTTGAATACGCAATGCTTCGTAAACCAAATATTCATCATCGTTTAGTTCGGAAAGTCCGGGTTCTTCCCCCGTTACCAATTCTATTTTCGTTTCACTAGACATCTTCAATCCGGAAGGAAGGGCTACATTCATTACCTGTCCTACAGAGCATACATAATAATCCGCAATCCATTTCCATAGATTATAATGTGATTTATCAATAATGGGAAGTTTGTCGATAACTGACAGAATATCTCGTGTTCGATATCCCGGATTGAAGTTTTCATCATAAAGTTCTACAACCAGGCCTGAATAAAATTTATTTCTCAAAGGGACTTCAACTCTAATTCCGAATTTGATTTTTTGTGCCAACTCTTTGGGAACCGAATATATATAATTTTTCGGTAATGCGAGAGGTAAAACAACTTTTATGTATTTGATATTTTTTTTCCCCATAAGACATACAAATATACATAAAAATTTTTATTTTAATTCATAATTCACCATTTATCCCTTTTATCTTTTTTCCTTTGTACTTTGAACTTTGTCCTTTGCACTTTGAACTTTTAACTTTTCTAGCACAGCTACCTC
>JALSPW010000040.1 GCA_026985735.1 Saprospiraceae bacterium | reverse complement strand
TTTGAAGGAATTTGATCCAATACTACTAAAATTGTTATTCAAAGAATATAAAATAGTATCTATCGCAGTCAAAATTCCTACCAGGGCAGTGATTCCGACCATTATTATCAAAATGGTAAGTAAGGATCTCAACAAATTGGATTTTATTGAACTTAGTGCGATTTTTATATTTTCCAATAATAACATATTGTAAAAATATATCTTATTTTCATAAAAATATTATTTATTCGAGATACGATGTAAAAATTTAGATTAATCCACACTATTTTCGGTTTTTTTGTTAAAAAATATAAAAATTCGGTTGATATATTATATTTTTGTATGTTGGTATAAAAATTGCTATTAAAATCATTAATAGTTATATCAATTCATATTTTTTAAACATAAAAATTTTACAGATGAAATTTAATGCGTCATCGGCTCAGTTATCAAGAGAACTATCAATAGCTGCCAATGCTATCAGTCCAAAAGCAATCATGCCGGTATTAGAAGATTTTCTTTTCACTTTGGAAGGTAACAAACTTACTATAAGTGCAACAAATTTGGAAACTTCTATTGTTCTTGATACCGAAGTTACGGGACATGAAGATGGTTCAGTAGCTATATCGGCTAAGATTTTATTAGATACTTTGCGCACATTACCCGAGCAACCGATAACTATCGAGACAATTGACGACAACAGTTTGCTGATAACTTCAAGTTTTGGAAAATATAAAATGGGAATAGATGATTCCGATGATTTTCCTGAAATAGAATCTGTACCGGATAGTGAAAGTGTCTCTATTGACAGTACGGTTTTAAGGCATGCTATTGAAAAGACAATGACAGCAATAGGTGAAGTGGGAGTAGTAAGAAGTTCAATGTCGGGGGTGTTATTTCAATTGGATTTCAATAAAGCAAATTTTGTATCTACGGATAGTCATAGATTGGTAAAATTTACATATAACGGTTTGAATTTTGATTCTACAAAATCTTTTGTTCTACCTCAGAAAGGATTATCATTATTAAAAAATGCCTTGCCTGAAAATGCTGAAGTTAATATTTTCTGGAATGAAAATAGTGCCTTTTTTGAATTTGAAGGTTTCAAAATTATCAGTACACTGATCAATGATGATTTTCCGAATTACAATAATGTTATTCCGGTTGATAATGAAAATATTCTCAATATCAACAGAAAGGATTTGATGAATTCTTTGAGGCGGTTATTGATTTATGCAAATAAGAGTTTTAATCTTGTGACTTTCAATCTGGTTGAAGACAGTGTTACTTTATCCACGGAAGACCCTGAATTTGCTCATGATGCTACGGAACAATTGCCATGCAAATACAGTGGTGAGCCATTGACTATGGGGTTCAGTGCAAAATTCTTTGTAGAGTTACTTTCGATTATTGAAGGTGATGAGGTAAACATAGAATTTTCAAATCCTAAGACACCTGTTTTGATAAAACCGGTTGAACAAGAAGAAAACCAAGATTTGTTATTGTTGATTATGCCTTTGATTATGCAATAATAAGCTTTAAAAAGTGGATATAGGTTTATATTTCGGTTCATTTAACCCTGTTCATACGGGACATTTGATAATAGCCAATCATATTATCAATTTTACCGGTATAGATGAAGTATGGATGGTAATCTCCCCTCAAAATCCGTTTAAAAAACAACAAAGTCTTATTGATAGTTATGATAGATTGGCATTGGTTGAACTGGCAATTGGCGATTATGACAAAATAAAACCGTGTACTATTGAATTTAATATGCCTATCCCAAGCTATACAATAGATACCCTTACATATTTAAAAGAAAAATATCCTGATCACAATTTTAAATTGATAATGGGTAGTGACAATCTTGTGAATTTTCATCATTGGAAAAACTATGATGTTATTTTAAAATATTATAGTATTTTGGTGTATATCAGACCCGGTTTTGAAGATGTTCCTTATTTGAAACATAATAAAGTTACCGCTCTGAAGGCTCCTTTATTGGAAATTTCTTCATCTTTTATCAGAAAACTTATAAAAGAAGGAAAATCCATAAGATATCTGGTTCCGGATGCGGTGTATGAAGAAATATCATTATCGAATCTTTATAAATAAAGTTACATTTATATTAAAATACTGCTCTTGCTTGCATTTTAGCCATGTGAATTATATCTGAAGTACTTGTTTTTCTACCGTCATATTGAATTATTATATCAAGGTTATTTTTTAGTCTTTTGCTTAATTTCAAACTCCAGAGAAAATTACCTCCGTTTTTAAGCCCATCCAGCATTGCCAATTCGACCGGAGTATTAGGTAAGCCTGAAAAATTTATTTTCACAAAACCAAAAGAACATATAACTCTGAAATTTTTTATGTTAACAATCTTTCCTGTCAATTTAAAATCATGAATTAATGCTTGCTCTCTTTGTCCTTGCTGATTTTTTTTATTGGAAAAATTATATTTCAATTTCAAACCGAATTTTTTACTAAAAAAAATATTTGCTTCCTCAGACAAAGACAGATAATCATATTTGTAATTTTTAGTCGGATATGATTGAGACTCATACCATCTGTATCCAAAAGATATTTTACTTATAAAATCCAGATATTTTTCATAATTATACCTCAATGCAAAATAGTATTCTTCCAATCCAAGCTTTGTATATCCTTCAATTTGTACCGGTTGACTTGCATTGGTTTTGTACCCTAATCTCAAATCATATACAGGATCTCCCTGATTGAAGAATAATGTTCCGGTATAAAATAAAGTATATGATATGAGATTTGTATCTTGTAGATTTGTTAGTACCGGAATATTAAATCCGGGTTTATCTGATTGGGATCTTTGTATCATTCTGAATATTGAAGTGAAATTTAATTTATATAAAAACTTATTGAAAACCCCAACAGGTTTTTTGAAAAATTTGTTTCCGGATATTTTCAAACTATTATTCACTAAAGAGGAATTTGTACGGATAAATTCATTATTATACTGAATTATCTTAACATAATTTGCAGTATCAATACCGCTGATTATTTCAAATTCACCTTTTTCTTCAATTCCATTTTTATTATAATCAATCCAAACATAAGACCCTTCTCCCGGTTTGACTTTTAAATATACAAAATCGGATTTAGCCAATTGTCCCGACCCAAATTCAATATTGGTATTGGAAAGAATAGCTCCTTTAAACAACTTTAGTCTGTGTCCCAATTTACCCAACAAATTAGATTCTGGCTTTCTGATATTTGATATATTGTTTTTTATTTGAAGATTCCGGTAGGTGATATTATATGTCAAAGCGGAAACAGATTTAAAATTCCATTTTCCTTTGATTCCAAATTCTTTAGCTCCCGTATATTTTTCAAAATCGTTTTTAACAGGCAAATAATCGTCCCTATAACTACCATAAATATCCAAAGTAGCGGTATTTGATGCTATGGCATTTAAGTAAATTTTATAATAATCATAGTAAAAGCTATTACTCATTAGGCTATCTGTTGCTTTATTATTAATATGATTTTTTTCTTCTTCATAATAAAATCCTATTTTAACATTATTCAAAAAAGGAATTTTTTGAGAGATATTTAATTTAGGTCTAAAAAACTTAGTAGTAAAATTTTCATCTTCAGTTGATAAATTATTACTTTGAGCAAACAGGGAAAATCCTTTATAATGGTAATTTATCGAAGGGATATGCTTATTTCCCTTAAATGTAATTCCTCTGAAAAATCCTGAATAATCATATTTAATAATAAAATTTGCAATTTTAACATTAAAAATATTATTAAATAAATGCTCATTATGAGCAGTATTGTTTTTTTGCAGATTCCAATCCCGGGTAAACTCGGGAGGGCGGTATGGATTTACAGGCTTATAATTTATTCCCGCATATTCATATTTACCCTGATTTTTTACCGATATCTTAAAGTTTTTAAAGTCAATTTCCTTTGTCGTATTCATACGTATCAAACCCGCTAAACCGGTATTATCATCATCGTCTATGGATGAAAATCTGTTTTTATCTTCATTACTAATGCTTATTTCGGCATTTATACCGGTGTTTTTTCCTAATTTATAATTACCACCGAAAGAAATCAATTGTTTTTTTTCAGGAGGTATCAATCTTATTATAGGTTCATATTTACCGTTATTTATACCTACCCATTTATAAACCCTGCCATTGACTATAGAATTATCAATATCATAACTGCCCATATTTTCACCTACTTCGGAAAAAAGAGCAAAATACCTTGCGCTATCCGGATTTGAAGTATATACCAAAATGGAATCTGCTATCAAAGCTTCGTATTTTTTATAGTAAAAAATCTTTTCCTGAATATTTTCCGTATCCGAGACAGGGCGTATTCCTGATCTTACATTTCGCAAAACATCATCTCCGCTTGATGATAGAATGGCTATATCGCCAGAATCCAGTTCTATCAATCCTTGTGAAGTTTTACTGTCCATTTCATTATATAGATTGATATAAAAATTTTTACTGCTATCACCGACCATGCTATTAGCGGCATAAAGAGTACGAAGGTAATTTTGATCGGAATATTCAAATTCCACTATCACCCTTGAATTTTCGGTAATCATCACTTTGGGAGTAAAGGTGATTTCGGCAAGATTATAATCAATTGTATAATCATGGTCCCAGCCCCGAATCAACAGTTTGCCATCCAAGAAAACCTTTTCCGTACCTGATAGAACGATCAGAAATCTTTCATTCAGGGAGCCTTTCAATTTATACGGACCCTGATTACCATTCACAACTTTAAGAATATTTCTGGAAAATTTACCTTTGGAAATGGCAAAACTTGCATTA
>JALSPW010000039.1 GCA_026985735.1 Saprospiraceae bacterium | reverse complement strand
GTTGTCTTTGTCCACCTGATAATTCATTGGGGTTGTGATACATTCTGTTTTCCAGACTTACAACGGAAAGAGCTTTTTTTGCCATTTCGATCCTTTTCGATTTGTTATAACCTGCATATATCAATGGTAATGCAACATTATCTAATGCTGACATTCTGGGTAGGAGATTAAAAGTTTGAAATACGAAACCGATTTTTTTATTTCGTATATGAGCTAATTCGTTTTCCGTCATTTGGCTAACATTTTCTCCTTCCAAAAAATATTCCCCATGAGTCGGTGTGTCCAAACAACCTAATATATTCATTAATGTAGATTTTCCCGAACCCGATGGTCCCATCAATGCAACATATTCATTATAATCTATTGTGGAACTTATATCTCTCAAGGCATAGACTTTCTCCAATCCCATTTGATATACCTTTTTAATATGTCTTAGTGCTATTACTTGTCTGCTTTTGACCATAATCATTGCTTTTGTACAAAAATATGGCTTATTCTTTTGATATACTTTTTTATTAGATAAATTCAGTGTATTGGTAGATGAAAGTTGTAAAGTACGAAGTATAAAAGTAAAAAGTGAAAAAATAAAAGTAGTTTATGGTGCATTATAAATCACTGCCTGTTAATAACAAATCACAAATATGATTTTTATGATAGGGGAAATTGAATTTGAGTATGTTGTTTTTAGAGGAGGGTGGTTATATAGGAGTGGATGGTTCGCGATAGGGATAGTAGTGGAGCGAACGATAGAGAGCTGTCCGAAGCAGGCTTTATGCCGGATGAGGACGATACCCACGAATAGCCCGGTGACCGCCTGTTTAGGATATGAGGGTTGTGGCGGGCAATCGCCCAAAATATTTACATTGTAGGTAGAAGTTAAATTTGTGTTAAAAAATCATATCTTTTTTGTTTTTATTCCGTAAATTGTATTTTTGTGCAAAAACAATTATGAGAAATCTGTTATTATTATTATTATTATTAATTTTGACTGTTAATCTTTTTGGTCAATTAAATTTCAAAAATATAAATCTTAATGATTATAAAGAGCCTGATTATAAATATAGATCTTTATATCTTTATTTAAATTTGGAGGGCAATGGTAATATTGGTATTACCAGTGATAAATTCAATGATTATACTTCTGGAAACGGCTATTCAGCTCTCAATTTGAATACTGATTGTAGAGTTATAAAAAACAATAGGAAAAAGCAATATTCGAGGTATACCCGGATAGGTGTCAGACCTGATATGAGAATAAATAAAGCGGTTGATCAAGATGTCAGCAATCAAATAAATCTTAGTTTTAATTTGATAAATAATACATTTAAAAAGTACTATATTTTCAGGAAAATGTTTTTTGAAACAGATATCCGGTTGCAATCCGGCAATCTCGTTAAAACTGATATTAAAGGTGAGGAAGGGAGTATAAGCTCCAATAATATATTAAGGTTTCCGTTATTGATTGGTTTTGGAAGAATAGAAAATGTTACTAATTTATGGCATGCTATCCGAATTGTAGAAGATTTGGATAATGATGGTGTTATCAGGGAGAAAGCTACTTTTTCAGAAGATGATATTCATAGTTTGGCAAATTTTATTACGGAAAGAAATTATACCAGATCATTTGATTACAGAAAAAAACTAAAGCAAGATATCATAGGACTTAGAAATTCGGTATTAAGAGATAAAGTGAATTTTAATAATCCATTAGCTTATGCATCTCTTTTTGATATGTGGCAAAACGGTGTTAATACATTGAGAAGGTCAGGATATACTTTTGCTTTGGGATTTGAACCCGGTGTAAAATTTTACTATAATGATATTAATAATTCGAGTAATATAGTTAATTCGTTGGATTTATTTGTGATTACACGCTTTGATTATGCACGAGCGCTGAGTAAAAAATGGCAATTGGATTTGCTTGTAGAACTTAAGGGAGGAGCGTATGATGTTTTGTTAAGTGTTGAGGACTTAAATAACTATGATACTGAAAACTTAAAACCTGCTGCTAATTCAAAATTCAATTTATCCATTGGATATTTTCCAACTACAAGAACCGGTTTTCAATCTTCTATTGCTCTATTTGGTAGTGTATATAGCCCTGATTCCGAAGCTGAAAATGTATATATTGACCAAAGCTTCAATTTTACCAATAAGTTATATTACTATATCAATTCAAGAAATAGATTGCTATTCCATTTTAATATTGGTGATCAGTTAGATTATCAAGACAATTTCAACTTTTATGTTACAAAAACGCGTATTAATATTGATTATGGTATTGGTTATGTTTTGGGAATCTTTTAATTAGCTTCTGTCTATAAAGTGCTTGATATTCATAAGCTCTATTTGTGTAGTTATGTTTTTACTTTTTTCTAAAACTATTTTTAATTAAATATGTTTGGTAAGAAATATTGTGAAATGAAGAAAAGAGTTTATTTCAACGGGTTAAATGCATTAAGGTTTTTTGCTGCTTTTGCTGTTTTGATTTTTCATAGCTCCCAATGGTATCATTATAAATTTGATACATCTTTCAAAATGTTTTTGCATAATTTACCTATAGCTGTTGATTTTTTCTTTATCCTCAGTGGTTTTCTTATTATTTATCTTCTTTTGGTGGAAAAATCAACAACGGGAACGATTAATATGAAAAATTTTTATTTGCGCAGGGTTTTAAGAATTTTTCCGCTATATTATTTGATAATTCTAATTTCATTCTTTTTCATTGCAAAAGTCGGTGATAATATTGATTGGTCTAAATTTTTATATTTTTGGGGTAATTTTTGGATGATTGGAAAAAATTCATGGACGATTGCATCCTTAAATCCTTTGTGGTCAATCAATATTGAAGAGCATTTTTATTTGTTTATTCCGGCATTAGTCCTTTTGATACCTATCAAATATTTGAAGTATCTTTTTATTTCAATTATATTATTGTCTTTTGGATTTCGAGTGTACAAAACAATAAATATGGGAGATAATTGGATGACAATCTATATGCATACATTGAGTGTGATAGATATGATGGCTATTGGAGGTTTATTAGCTTTATATCATTTCAAGAATAAGATAAGATTTAA
This sequence comes from Saprospiraceae bacterium, assembly GCA_026985735.1. Classification (GTDB taxonomy): domain Bacteria; phylum Bacteroidota; class Bacteroidia; order Chitinophagales; family Saprospiraceae; genus JADJGA01. The sequence goes on along the minus strand of JALSPW010000039.1, from coordinate 1,746 downwards.
TATTCCTGTGTTTTCACTGGTGATAATTGTTGTCTCTTTGTTTATTTTAATGTCGCTTGTAGATTCCAAGGATTTTTCTACAGTATACTTGGCAAGTATAAAAAAATATCTGTTTGCTATTCCCTTATTATTGATACTAATACTATTTGTCTTTAATGAAAATCCGGCTTTGGATAAAATAAAAAACAATAAAATACTTAATTATCTTGGTAAAATTTCATTTGGTATATATCTTTACAATGCTTTGATAATAGATTTGCTTGACAGATGTAGTTGCCTTCACGGTTGTTATTTTATAAAATTGTTTTTGGATATTTCCTTTACATTAATAATGGCATCATTGTCTTATGAAATATATGAAAAGCAATTCTTAAAATTGAAAAATAAATTTCAAATAGTTAAAACCAAGTAGATACTGTCCATAAAGTGCTTAATTTTTCTATAATAAAGTTTATCTTTGAGCCTTAAACACGTAGGTACGCATAAATATTAATTATGTAATGAATAATATTTTGATATGAAATCTATAAATCAAATAAAAACTTATTTGCAATATTTTTCTCTTTTTTTTCTACCATTTTTTTATACTTGTTCTACAACTACAATCGATAAGAGTAAATTGCGAAAAGATTTTACTGATGAAGAAATGAAGATTATTGATCTCTCAAAGGAGATTATCAACAATTGTTATTACGGTACATTTATTACGATAAACAAATCAGGTCAACCAAAAGCAAGAGTAATGGAACCATTTGAACCGGATGAAAATATGGAAATTTGGATGGCGACTAATCCTAAAAGCAGGAAAGTAAATGAGATAAAAAATAATTCTAAAGCGACTTTGCATTATTTTGATAAAAACAATATGGGGTATGTTTCTTTTTATGGAAATGCATATATTGTCAATAATGAAAAAATCAAAACTGCAAAATGGAAAAAAGGTTGGGAACGATTTTATAAGAATCAAAAAGAGGATTATTTGTTGATTCGATTTGTGCCGGACTCCCTTGAATTGATAAGCATTTCAAAAGGATATACCGGAAATAAAAATACTTGGAAACCCGGTGGGGTTGTGTTGAGGGAAGAAATAAATTAATATGTTATGATTCATTGTATGCAATGGCTCGGTTGTACTGCATCTGTTTTTTGTAAATTAAGTATTTTAAGGCCTTATATGAAAATAGTTATAATACAATAAATATTATTCTATCACTGTTAAGTACTAGTGTCATGGCAAGTGTATTATATCGTATAAATCGCAGGTGTTTTTGTGTATAAAGAGGCAAGAAATTTTCAATGTAGCTTTATTTCGGTTAAAAATGTTAACGAAATAATACTCAAAAAGAATAAGATCTTGGTATTTCAGAATACTCGGCACGACATTGGTTAAATATCGTACTTTGATTAAATATATTCACATATCGTTTTTTATATTTTTTTATTTTGCGTTGTTTTCACAGCAGAATTTGCGTACTATTCATGTATTGGATAAAAAAGGAAAAGAAATAAATTCTTATCATATTGACTCAAAAGATACTTTGCAATTTGATAAAAAAATTGTTTTTGTAATCGATAGCTTGACCAATACTGGTTTTTTAAATTTGAACTCGTATTTCGATAAAAATGATAATTTATTAATAAATCAAGGTACAAAATACAAATGGATTAATATATGTTTGGATGATGACACTCGTTTATTGTTGTCTAAATTGAAAATTGATATTTCTAAATGGGAGGGTAAGTATA
>JALSPW010000038.1 GCA_026985735.1 Saprospiraceae bacterium | reverse complement strand
GATTAGAATACTTTAAAAATAAAGAAAATATTAATTTATGAAAAAAATATTGATATTAATATTCATGATATATTTTTCCAATGCAGTTTGCAGTCAATCGAAAGCTGTATTTACATTGGACAAAGCTGTTGAATATGCATTAAATAACAGTACCGAAATAATCAATGCCAAGTTGAAAGTTTTGGATGCAAAAAAGCAAAAAATTGAAACCAGGGCGATTGGGTTGCCCAAGCTTTCGACTAGTGCCGGATACAATTATTTCATTGATATTCCTACTCAGTTGATGCCGGATTTTTTAAGTCCTGCAATTTATGGTGTTTTGCTAAAAGAGGGTCTTGTCAATCATCCCGCTCAATCGTCAGGAAATTTGTTCCCTGTTCAATTCGGACAGAAGCATAATTTAACTCTTAGCGCAGATATAAATTCATTGATTTTTTCCGGAGAATATATTGTTGCTTTGAAAACATCAAAAGTTTTTGAAGATTTTTCTTTAAAAGAAATGCAGAATGTCGAAAAATCTATAACAGATAAAACTACTGAGGCATATTTACCTGCTTTATTAATTAAAGAAAACATAAAAATCCTTGATAAAAATATCAGTAATCTTAAAAAGATGAAAGACGAAATGGATGAGATGTACAAAGAGGGATTTGTCGAAAAATTGGATGCGGATAGGATTAAATTGAGTTTGGAAAATCTGAAAGTTGAAAGGGAAAATCTTGCCCGGCAAATTGATATTGTTAAAAATGCTTTGAAACTGGTAATAGGTTATCCTGTAAAAGACACTTTAATATTGAATGATGATGTGGAAAGTTTACTCAATAAAATTGATGACTCCGTCTTGTTTACCTCATTGACATTTGAAAACAGACCTGATTATAAAATGCTTGAAAAGAGTCTCGAGCTTCAAGATCTGAATATTAAAAGGTATAAATCTCAATATTTACCTACATTAGCAGGATTCGGTAGTTATAGTCAAAAAATGACCGGCAATAACAGTGATGATATAAAATGGTATCCATCGACTTTGGTAGGTTTGCAGTTGAAATTCAATATTTTTGACGGGTTAGGTAGAAAAGCTAAGGTACAACGGGCGAAAATATCCATGGATATCGCAAAGAACAATTTGCAAAATTTAAAGAATGTAATATCTATGCAAGTTGATAATGCGAGAGCTGCATATCAAAATGCAATAGAAAGATTAGATTCACGAATGGAAAATCTAAAATTAGCTCAAAGGATATATGACACAACAAAAATAAAATATAAAGAAGGTGTTGGCTCCAGTGTTGAATTAACCCAGGCCGAACAAAGTCTTTATCAGGCGCAATCCAATATGTTAAAAGCCAAATATGATCTGCTAAATGCAAAAATAAAACTAAAAAGTGCTTTAGGATTGTAATGGAAACAGACAATTATTAAAATTAAAAAAAATAATAAAAATGAAAAAGGGAATTTTAAGTTTGATATTGATAATTTTTATAATGATATCATGCGATAATAAAAATAAAAAAGAAAATACGATTCCAAATGATCTGACCGGTAAAAAGGAATATCTGAAAAAAAAGAAAATGGAATTGATGAAATTGGAAAATGAAATTTCTTTCCTTGAAAGTCAAATTGACAGTTTGGAACCTGGATTAAAAAAACATATCCTGGTAACTACGGAAAAAGTTAGCAAACAGGATTTTAAACGTTATTCCGAAATTCAAGGAGTAGTTAAATCCGATGAAGTCACTAAAGTAAGTGCTGAGATTCCGGGTAGAGTACTCAGAATATTTGTCAATAATGGAGATAGGGTAAAGAAAGGCCAATTACTAATCAAGCTTGATGTCGAAAGCTTTCAAAAGCAACTTGAAGAGCTTCAGAAATCTTATGAACTGGCTAAAGATATTTATGAGAGACAACAAAGATTATGGAAAAAAAATATTGGATCGGAAATTCAATTTCTTAGAGCTAAAAATAATAAGGAAAGACTTGAAAAAGGTATAGAATCTTTAAAGATTCAATTGAGGAAATCAAAAATTTATGCACCTTCCTCGGGAATTATTGACAATAAGCACATTGAAGAAGGTGAGCTAGCTTCTCCTGGTTTTCCATTGATGATGATTCTAAATACTGCAAAGATAAAAGTTACGGCAGATGTCCCGGAAAATTATCTTAGCACAATTCACAAAGGTGATGAAGTAACTGTAAAATTCCCTTCATTAAATATGGAGACAAAAGGGAAAATAACTTTAATAGGAAGTACTATAAATCCTACAAACAGAACTTTTTCCATAGAAACAAAATTTGATAATCATAAAAATTTATTGAAACCAAATCTTCTTGCAATAGTATTGCTTACCGATTATTTTGTGCCTGACGCATTGGTGATTCCCTCCAATCTGGTACAATATGAAATCAGTGGAAAACCTTTCGTAATGACTATTGAAAAAGATAGAAATATTTATAGAGCAAGAAAAAAATATGTAGTTGCCGGTGAAGAATATAATGGCAACATTGTAATCATAGAGGGACTGAAAGAAAATGATATTATAATATCAAAAGGAGCAAGAAGTATTTCGGATAATGAAATTGTTGAAGTAAGCACATCAAAATAATTTAAAATGAGTGAAAGCAATTATAAAAAACACAGAAGTTTTTGGTTAACAAACTTTGCATTGGAAAATGCGACAAGCATTATTTTGTTGACTTTAATGATTTTCTTTTTCGGCTTAAAATCTTATAAAGACATTCCCAAAGAACTGATGCCGGAAATAAAATGGCCACAGGTATTTGTGACCACAATGTATTTTGGTAATTCAGCAGAAGATATTGAAAATCTTATTACCAGACCGATTGAAAAAGAACTTAATACAATCACGGGAATCAAAAATGTCAGTTCCACCTCAATACAAGACGTTTCATTTATAATAGCGGAATTTGAGTCTGATGTTGACCTTGATGATGCTACAAGTAAGGTTAAAGATGCTGTTGACAAAGCCAAAAGCGAATTGCCTGACGACCTAAAGTCTGATCCTGTTGTGAAAGATATCAATTTATCTGAAATACCAATAATGACAATTAATATTTCAGGTAACTACACTAATGACGAACTGAAAAGCTTTGCTGAATATCTGGAAGACAAAATTGAGTCCATGGATGAAATATCGGATGTAGTAATAAAGGGGGCACAAGATAGAGAAGTGAAAGTAGATGTGGATTTAGCTACAATGAATTCTATGGAAATTTCTTACAGGGATATTTCAAATGCCATATCTTCAGAAAACCTGACTATGTCAGCAGGCCAATATCTTAAAAACGGATTTAGAGCAAATATAAGAATTGAGGGAGAATTTAAAAGTATTGATGATATAAGAAATATTATAATCAAAGCAAAAAGAGGTAAACCGATTTATATAAAAGATATAGCAAATGTCAGTTTTGATTTTAAAGATAAAAGCAGTATTGCGAGAAATAACGGTGAACCTGTTTTTGCCCTTGATGTAATTAAAAGATCAGGAGAAAATTTATTGGATGCTTCCGATAAAATAAAAAAAATAGTCAATGATGCCAAAACTACTGTATTTCCAAAAGATTTAGATATCAGTTTATTTAATGATCAAAGTGTTCACACTCGCAAATCCGTAAACAATCTTGAAAACAGTATTATTTCGGGAATGATTTTGGTTCTCTTGATACTTATGCTTTTTCTTGGTTTACGAAATGCTTCTTTTGTCGCAACAGCTATCCCTTTATCAATGTTGATGGGAATAATGTTTTTGCAACTCACAGGAACAACTTTGAGTATGATTGTTTTGTTTGCTTTAATCTTATCATTAGGTATGCTGGTTGATAATGGAATTGTGGTTGTGGAAAATATATACCGGCACATGCAGAAAGGATATAGCAAATGGGAAGCAGCAAAATACGGAACCGGAGAAGTTGCAGTTCCTATTATTGTTTCAACAGCAACGACACTGGTAGCATTTTTACCATTGGCTTTCTGGCCGGGGATAATAGGGAATTTTATGTATTATTTACCATTTACTTTAATTTTGGTACTTTTGTCTTCTCTTTTTGTAGCTTTAGTGATCAATCCTGTTTTGACATATAGGTTGATGAAAGTACAGGAAATCGACAAAATAACCGATAAAAAAAGAAAAAAGAAGAATCTTTTGATTTGGGTAAGTGTATTATTGCTCACTGCTATCGTTTTTCATTTTATCAAGATATTTTGGCTAAGGAATTTACTCTCTCTCGCTTTGATAGTTACGGTCTTGAATTATTTTCTCTTTACTCCCTTAACTGTTGTTTTTCAAAAATACATATTGCCCTGGATTGAAAAGATTTATCACAAATTCATCAGTTTTGCTTTAAAAAAATACAATCCCATATTTTTCTTTCTCGGTACGATTTTATTGATGTTTTTCTCTATTATTTTGCTGGGAGTTAGTAAACCGAAAGTGTTATTTTTCCCCGAGACAGACCCTAATTATGTTAATGTATTTGTAGAGTTACCTATGGGAACAGATATCATGGAAACAGATATGCTGGTAAAACACTTGGAAAGTAAAATCAATAAAGCTATTGAACCGTATAAAAGTATTGTGGAATCGGTTTTGGTGCAAATAGGAGAAAACACCGGAGATCCGCAAGGTCCTAGAGAACCCGGCTCATCCCCTCATAAAGCGAGAATTACTATCTCTTTTGTTGCCGATGATTTAAGAGGAGATATTTCATCCCAAGATGCCATGAAAGCAATTCAAAAAAGCGTTAGAGATGTGGTTGGGGCAACAATTATTGTCGATAAGGATAAAAAAGGCCCTCCAACCGGAAAAGCCATAAATATCGAGATTAAAGGTGATGATATTGATAATCTGATAAAAATATCTCACGATGTTATAAGCTTTATCAATTCACATAATATTCCCGGAATAGAAGAATTGAAAGCAGATGTAAAAATCGGTAAACCCGAGATTTTAGTAAAAATAGATAGAGGTGCAGCTAGAAGATACGGACTTTCAACTTTTAGTATTGCTAATGCTATCAGAACTTCAGTTTATGGTAAAGAAGTGTCCAAATTCAAAAAAGGAGAAGACGAATATCCGATAATGTTGAGATTGGCTGAAAAATACAGATATCAGATAAATGATCTTTTAAACCAAAGAGTAACTTTTCGTAATCCTAATAACGGCAGAATTGTTCAAGTTCCTATTTCCTCAGTAGCTTCAATTCAATATGCATCTACATTTTCTTCTATCAAGAGAAAAAATATGGATAGAATAGTAACTATTTATTCCAATGTTTTAGCTGGTTATAATGCAAATGAAATAGTAAAACAATTAAAAACTTTAATGAACTCCTACCCTATGCCAACAGGATATGAATATTCATTTACAGGTGAACAAAAAGAACAGGCCGAAAACACTGCCTTTTTAATGAATGCATTTTTAATAGCTTTGTTTTTAATATTCTTGTTGCTGGTAGCTCAATTTAATTCTGTCCTTTCTCCTTTCATCATAATGTTTTCCGTTATTTTCAGTACGATTGGTGTTTTCTTAGGCTTGGTAGTCAACAATCAAAATATAGTAATAGTAATGACGGGAGTTGGAATTATCTCTCTCGCCGGTGTAGTTGTAAATAATGCGATTGTGCTAATCGATTATACCAATCTGACTATAGGAAGAAAAAGAAAAGAAATGGGATTACCCAATAATAAATTACCTTTGAATTTGGTCAAAGAAGGAATTATTCAAGCAGGAACTACCAGGTTAAGACCTGTTTTGTTAACAGCAATCACTACTGTTTTGGGAATGCTTCCACTTGCTTATGGTTTTAACTTCAACTTTTTTACATTGATTAGTGATTTGGATCCTCAAATTTATTATGGTGGTGATAGTGTACAATTTTGGGGACCTTTAGCTTGGACTGTGATTTACGGTTTAGTATTCGCAACTTTCTTAACATTGATTATAGTCCCTGTAATGTATTGGCTTGCTTACAGAATAAAAATGCTATTTATTAAATAAATATAGTACCAAAAGAGCTTGATTTTCACCAAATCAAGCTCTTTATAGATATACGCTATTTATTATTCAAAGATTTCAATATTTCCTCCCGTATGAATAAACAGTATTTTAGAATCGGTTTCTATTTTTCCGTTTTTAATAAAGTCTATCATTCCTGAAGCGGCTTTGCCAGTATATACATTATCCAGGATTATCCCTTCATTAGTGGCAAAGGCGGATATTGCATTAAAACCGGCAATTGTATGTTCTCCATATGACTTTCCAATATATTTATCAGTTACCTTAATATCGGGAATTTTTATACGGATTTTAAGATATTCAGCTGTATTCAATACCAGATTTTTTATTACTGTATTTAATTCCCCGGAATTTCTGCCGACACTAATTCCGATAATATCACCATCCCAACCTGTTATAGCTTTTCCCAAAACCATACCTGCCTGGGTGCCACCTGAGCCAGAAGCGACAAAAATATAATCAAATTTAATATTATTTTTTTTCTCATAAGATAAAATTTCATCAAAAGCATTTAAATATCCGATAACTCCAACCGGTGTTGAGCCCCCCATTGGCATCCTGTATACTTTTTTTCCTTCCCTTTTCAATTTTTTCTCAATGGCAATGGATTCACTCTCGATTTTACTGTTTTCAGTTGAATTCGTATATGATATTTTAGCTTTAAACAAATAATCTAATAATAGATTTCCGGACGGTATTGTTTCTTTTTGTCCACTCAAAAGCAGATGTACTTGCATATTTTCCACTGCACCATAAGCAGCTGCAATACGACAAAAATTTGACTGGACAGCACCGACCGCAAGAAGAGTATTCGCACCTTGATTTTTAGCATCGCTAACAAGGTAATCCAATTTTCTGGTTTTGTTTCCTCCAAAAGCAAATCCGGTCATATCATCTCTCATACAAAAAATATCCGTATTATGAATTTTAGATATTTTATTTAATTTATAAATACTCGTTGGTATCATAGAATGGTTTAGATGAGGGATATTTTTTATAATTTGTTGTATCATAATGTAAATTTTATACATTTATAGACAGATAATAAATATATAATTAAAAATCAATTCCGGCTTTGAACACTATAGAATTGTATGATTCCACAGCAATTCCTATATCAATATTTCTATAAAAGCGAAAATATAAACCACCTGAATAACCGGGTATCAATTCAGATTCGGTTCTATAATGGTTATCATAAGTTCTTTCTTTATCAAAAAAATAACAAATCCCATAGAGAAAATTAGCATAAACATTAATTTTATTAGTTCTTTTGAAGACATATATTCTAAAGCCGGCTAATAAATTACCATATTCGGTTTCACCTCCATTATGAGAAAACCACCCTGTATCATAGCCATAATCTCCATAAGCTAAAGCCATTTGAAATTCGTAGTCTATATGCCAAATAGCTTTAAACCGCCGGGTATATGCAAGATATATTCCAAAATCAGGTGCATCAAGAAGTATTGCAGGATAACCAAAATAAACAGTATTATTTAAAAAAGAATTCTCGAAACTGTCTTTTGCGGTTATTTGACCAAAACCGGCTTTAGCAAATAGCAAAAATACTATTATAGAAAAGAAAGAGTATTTTGATTTCATTATAAAATCATTTATTAACAAATATATGAAAACAACTTCTATTGCCAAAATAAAAACATTTTTATTTCAAAAATTAACCCATAGATTAGTAACAGTAATATTATTATTTTACCTTAGCATGATAATTAAATAATATTTATTTTATGAATAATTTTGGACGTATATTCAGGATTAGTATTTTTGGCGAATCTCATGGAAAATCAGTCGGTATAACCATTGACGGTTGTCCTCCTGGTATTAAATTTAGCGAAAAAGATATGTTGGAAGATATTTCCAGAAGGAAAAGCGGTAAAAAAGGAACTACTCCGCGTAGAGAACCGGATTTGCCGGATATTATTTCAGGAGTATTTAACGGTAAAACAACAGGTGCTCCGATAACTATTATTTTTCAAAATCAAAACTTACGTTCAAAAGATTATTCTTTTGTAAAAGATATACCGCGTCCCGGTCATGCTGATTTTACTGCCGAACGAAAATATAAGGGATTTCAAGACTACAGGGGAGGAGGTCATTTCAGCGGCAGGCTCACACTCGCTTTGGTAGCAGCAGGAACTTTAGCAAAAAAAATAATTAAGCCCATGGCACCTTCTGCGAGTATTTTAGAAGTCGGAGGTTTTACAAATATTGAAGAAGGTATTGAATATGCTGTGAAAAACAATGATTCCATTGGTGGCATAATTGAATGTAGAGTTGAAAATATGCTTATCGGATTGGGGGAACCGTTCTTTGATAGTTTGGAATCATATATTTCCCATCTTGTTTTTTCCATACCTGCTATAAAAGGAGTGGAATTCGGTTCAGGTTTTGAAAGTGCTAAAATGACAGGAAGTAAAGTCAATGATGTGATTATTGATGATAAAGGAACCACAAAAACAAATAATAGCGGAGGAATAAACGGCGGTATTTCGAATGGCAATAATCTCTTATTCAAAGTAGTAGTCAAACCAACTTCCAGTATTTCTAAAAGTCAAAACACCTATAATTTCAAGTCCGGACAAATAGAGGAACTTAAAATCAAGGGAAGACATGATCTGTGTATTGCTTTAAGGGTACCACCGGTATTGGAGGCTGTCACTTCTATAGCTCTAGCCGACCTTTTGTTAATAAGCAGGGCTTACTGAGATTATAGTTCTTTTCCTACCTTGGTTTCATTAAAAGTTTTTAAAAGAGTAGCCAAAATAAATTCCGAAGCATTTCCATCTCCAAAAATACCGGAGAAATCATTAATATTCCCTTTGATATATTCTTGATATGCATTTATTATTTTAGTAAATTCCGATCCTGTTAGTTTTGCATTTCCTGTCTCCACAATCTCAACCCATTCTGTTTCCGGTCTTAGTATTATACAAGGAATTTTAAAAAAATAGGCTTCTTTTTGTACGCCTCCTGAATCCGTAATTATCATCAATGCGTTTTTTTCCAAATTAATCATATCCAAAAAGGAAACCGGAGGAATTATTAAAATATTATTCGATTTAATTTTATTTAGCAATATATGGTGTTTTTCCAGTTCTAAAACTTTCTTTGTTCTGGGGTGTAATGGCAATACAACTTGAGTAGTCTTAGAAATTTCAATCAGTGCTTCAAAAATAGAATTAATATTTTTATCATCATCCGTATTATGATCACGATGTATTGTTGAGAGTATATATTTCTTTGGAGCTAAATTGTATTTTTCTAAAATTACTGATTTTCCATCAGATAATTTTGAAAAATAAATTGAATTATCATACATAATATCCCCACAATGAAAAATACCGGGATTCTCAGGTGTATACGGTTGTTTATTCATTTTATCAAAACCTTCATTGACCAAGTTTTCAAATCCTGCAACAGTAGGCGAAAATAATAATGTCGATAAATGATCACATACCACCCTGTTCACTTCTTCGGGCATTTTTCTATTAAAAGATCTAAGTCCGGCTTCTATATGTACTATAGGAATACTAAGTTTTGAAGCTGCCACAGCTCCGGCTAAGGTTGAATTAGTGTCACCATATAAAACTATAAAATCAGGACTCTCTTTAAAAAGAAGTGCTTCTATTCCTTCAATCATCCTTGCAGTTTGTATTCCATGACTACAGGAACCAACATTTAAATTATAATCAGGTTTTGGAATTCCTAACTCCTCAAAAAACACATCGGACATATTTTGATCGTAATGCTGTCCTGTATGAACGATGATCTCTTTTATTTCCTTTGCAAAGTTATTCTTTATAGCCCTACTGATAGCCGCAGCTTTTATTATTTGGGGTCTTGCACCGATTATTGTTAATATCTTTATCATTTATTAATTTTCATGATTTTATAGACAGACTTTAATCATCCAATTTTTCGTCGATATAATTTAATATTTTTTCCATAAGATTAAATCTGTCAACGCCCCTAACATTATGCTCATGCATTGGATAAGTGAAAAAATCCACTTGTTTTTTTGCTTCAACAAATTTTTTGATCATTGACATGGAATGTTGAGGAACAACCACAGGATCAACTGAACCAATCACCAACATCAAATTGCCTTTTAAACTATCCGCATAATTCAAAAGATTATTTTCTTTATAACCTTCAGGGTTCTCCAATGGCATGTCCATATATCTTTCTCCATACATAACCTCATACCATTTCCAGTTTATCACAGGCCCTCCTGCAACTCCTACTTTGAATGTTCCCGGCTGTCTAAGCATCATAGTAGTTGTCATAAAACCTCCGAAACTCCACCCGTGAATAGCCATTTTGGTAGTATCTACATAAGGTAGTTTTTTTAAATACTCTACACCTTTCATCTGGTCTCTCATTTCATTAAGTCCCAGATGACGATGAATTACACTTTCAAATACAAAACCCCTGTTAGCCGATCCTCTATTATCAACGGTAAAGATAATATATCCCTTATTTGCCATATAATGCATCCATAACGGAGCATAAGCCATCCATGCATTCCTTATCATTTGTGCATGAGGACCACCATATAGATATACTAAGACCCTGTATTTTTTTGAAGGATCAAAATCATAGGGTTTTATCATTCTTGCATGTAAAATTGTTTTATTGTCCGCTGCTAAAATATCAAATAACTCAGTAGAACCTGTTTTTACATCTGCTAAAGGATTTTGAGAAATAAGTAATTCATTGATTATCTTACCTTTTTTATTGATAATTTGAGTAATTCTCGGTGTTTTAAGATCAGAATATATATCGATAAAATAATCACCTTTACCACTCTTTCGATAATTATGTACTCCAAATTGCCTACTTATCTTTTTTGTTTTATCATTGTTTAGCTTTGAAATATAAAGATATTCATTCAATCCCGTCTCATCAGCTCCCGTTACATATACATATTTTTTTGAATCATCCATACCGATAATACTATGTACGGGAAATTCCCCTGAAGTCACTTTATTTAACAATTTTCCTTCTGTATTATATCTATATAAATGATTGAAACCATCTCTTCTACTAAACCAAAGAAACTCATCGTCTTTTCCCGGAATAAACCACGCAGGCTGTTCAGGTTCTACATATTTAGGATTCTGTTCTTCAAATAAAGTTTTTACTTTCTCCCCAGTTTTAATATCGTATTTATTAAACCATAAATGATTTTGTTCTCTGTTTATTACAGCTAAATAAACATATTTTTCTTGAGGTCCCCAAGCAAGATTTGTAAGATAATGATCTTTTTGACCTTCCGTTGTATTGAGATAAACGGTTTTATTAGATTTTAAATTATAGATTCCGACTTTAGGTTTTTCACTTCCCATTCCTGCCATTGGGTATTTAATTGATTTCAGAGTGGCTATCCTAGTTGTAATATCAACTAGAGGATAATCCTTTACATTACTTTCATCTTTTTGATAAAATGCAAGATAATTTCCTTCCGGTGACCAAAACGTTCCTTTGGTAATACCAAATTCATTTCTTGCTATAGATTGACCGGAAACAATATTTTTATCCTTATAATTTGTCACACTAATACAATCACCATTAGTTTTTTTCAAATACAAATTATTATTAATGGTATAAGCAATATTTCCTGTTTTTTTACAAAGATCAAAATTGCTTCCTTCAATAGGAAACCTGGTATATTTTGTGCCGGATTTAGTACTTACATTATATTTAAAGTAATCAAAACCGTTTTTAAATAAAAAATTATCATAATCTATCCATGATATGGAAGGAATTCTTGATAATTTAAGATCCAAATTTTCATTCAATTCGGTTACTTTTAATAATGTATCCCAATTTATTCCCTTATCATTTGAAATCAGCAATACATCCAAATTATTGCTTTTCTTTAATAAAGTTTCAGATTCAGCTCTCCACTGCAATCCGTAAATATAATCGGGATAATAAGTACTAAACCTTCTTAATACTGCATCTTCCAGGGTTAAATCTTTCTTAATTGTATCTTGGGAATAACCGGATATGACAAATAAAAATAGAAAAAATACTATTGGAAATCGTTTCATAATTTATTGTTTTAATGAATACTCAAATTGAGATATTTTACTTTTTATTATTATATCTTTTCAATTAATAAATAACTTTAAGGACAAATGCTAAATAGTGCCTGCCTCCAAAGTGCTAAGTTTTAAATTTTAATGATTTAATCTACAGACTCTAATTATAACCATTAACAATAATTTTTTTAATAATACGTATACCTTTAAACCTGGACGCAAGAAAATAAATCCCAGGAACAAGAGATGAAACATTCATTTTCATTAGATTATATCCTTGCCGTACAGTTTGTTTACTATTGAATAGTTGCCTACCCTGCACATCCGTTAAAGAAACGTTCATTTCTCCATAGTCTGAAACATATGATTCAAATGTCAGAATATCATAAACCGGATTGGTCAAAATTTTAATGGTATAGTCTCTATTTAAATCATTAACACCAAGAGATTGACAATAAGGAGAATCCTCTTCCATCAAAGGTAAAAAATAATGTGCTGAATCTGTAATATATTGCGGTAATGTGTCATTAATAATCACAATTCCATCCAAAGCGGTTATCTTAACTTTAATCTGAAGATCATAAACTTTTATTTCATTATCCGGCGTAGGCTTACCATATAACTCGATACAACCGAGTGTGCCGGAAACAAAATTACATGTTGGAGGATTGCATCTGTAATCCAAACCTTTCGGGCCAAAAATAAAGCCATTCTTTTCGATAACGATAGAATCTAATTTTATATTTCCGAATTCAGTTTCAAAAGAATCAGGGACTACTGCCGTAAACACAAAAGAATAATCATGATTAATACAAGCAGTATCCAAAATTCCTCCATTTGGATTAGTCCTGGGGTGAAATGCTTTAGGATAAAGATTACTGCTTTCATTAGCAAAAGAACTATCGGGAGTACAAACCGAATCTTGTCCTATCACGTAAGTACCAAAAAAAATCAATGATAAAATTGTAAAAATTATTTTTTTCATAACAGGAAAATTTCATATAACTATTTGAATATAAACAAAATTAATAATAATATCAAGCTTATAATTAAAATTTTGACTGCTCAAATTTAATCCTTTTTTATAATATAACAATCAATTTGTTTAATTTTATCCAAAATTTTAATAATATCATCATTTTTAAAAGTTAGAAACATGAAATATATAAATGCAAAACTTATCTTTTTCTTTATATTTCAAATGGTATTTTTTATTACAATTTCGTATTCACAATATAATGTAAGGGGAAAAATAGTAGATTCTGCAACAGGAGAACCATTATCATTTGCGAATATAAAATATAATAACAAAATTACTACATCAAATAATAACGGGATATTCCATTTTTTAATAGACACAAAAAATCTGCATTTGGAAATTTCATATATCGGTTATTTAAAATATGTTTCAGATTATAACATTTCTACAAAAGAATTTAACCTCGGGATAATTTATTTGAAAGAGGATGCAAAAACATTAAGTGAAATAACGGTAACCTCGGGAAAGTATAAAAAGGCAATAGAAGATGTAACTGTTTCGATAGAAACAATAAAACCATCATTTTTAGAGAAAAACAACACTCTGAATTTTGCTAATTTGCTTGAAAAAATACCCGGAGTAAATTATATTGACGGACAAGCCAATATTAGAGGTGGTTCGGGTTTTTCTTATGGAGCTGGTAGTAGGGTTTTGGTATTATTTGATAATATTCCTGCATTGCAATTTGATTCTGCATATCCAAATTGGAGCAATATTCCTGTTGAAACAATTGCAAAAGTAGAAGTCATGAAAGGGGCAGGCTCTGCGTTATATGGTTCAGCTGCTATGAACGGAGTAATAAATATATTATCAATATATGCTAAAAAGAAACCATATTTGAAATTAAAAACCTTTGCTTCAATTTATGACCAACCTGCAGATCCTGTAAAAAGATGGTCTGATTCACTGCCATACAAATATGGATTTTCGGCTGTATATGCTAAGAAAATAAAAAAACTTGATCTTGTTTCTTCTCTGTATTTTAAGAATGAACCCAGAAGTTATAAAAAAGATTGCTTTGGCCAAATAGCAAGAGCTACTTTAAAATTGGATTATCATGTTTCAGACGCCTTAAATATAGGCTTACATACAAATCTGAATACAGACAAAAAAATCACTTTTTTCTATTGGAAGAATTCAACTTCCGGAGCATATGTGGGAGACAGCCTTGCTTATTCATTACAAAACAAACAGGTCTATATTTTTGATCCGCATATTTATTATTTTACCAAAAAAGGCGGAAAACATATTTTTCAATCAAGGATATATTATGTGTCAAATGATGTTACCGATAATAAATCCAATACCTCTACAAGTGTATACGGAGAATACCAATACCAAAAGCAATTTTCAAATATAGGATTAATATTAACTGCAGGAGCTGTTCATAACTTTGCATTAACCGAGGCGGAATTATATGGAGACACTATATTTATTGCTCAAAATACAGGTTTTTATGCTCAGGCGGAAAAGAAATTTTGGAAAAAATTGAATATTGTAGCGGGAGCACGATATGAAATTAATAGTGTTAGCGGCCCTAAAGTAATAGAAGGAGAAGACATAAGTAATAAATACAAAAAGGAAAGCAAACCCATTTTCAGATTTGGAGCAAACTATAAACTTTTCCCTTTCACTAATATAAGAGCCTCTTGGGGACAAGGATTCAGATATCCCGCCATAGCAGAGAAATTCACAAATGCATTATCCGGAAATCTGCTAATACTTCCAAATCCTGATTTGGAATCAGAAACGGGTTATACTGCAGAAATTGGAATCAGACAAGGATATAAAATCTTAAATTTTAAAGGTTTTGCCGATCTATCGGTATTCCAATCCGAATATAATAACATGATAGAATTTAATCTTAAATATAAGGGACGATTATTTTTTACTGCTGAGAATATAGGTAATACAATAATCAAAGGAAGTGAATTTTCAACAGGATTTACAGGTAAAATAGCAGATATAGATATCAGGGCAATGGGAGGATATTTATATATTGATCCTAAATATAAAGATTTTAATGATGAGGTAAAAAGGAATTTAAGTGTGGATTATAATATTTTAAAATACAGGTATAAACATTCTTTCAGGTTTGATACGGAATTAAAATATAAGAGTTTCTTACTAGGTTTCGGGTCTTTTTACAATAGCTATATGAAAGCAGTAGATAAAATCCTGGAACAAGAAATTTTCATCAAAGGCGTTAAACAATACAGAAAAGACCATAGATATGGAACAAATGTATATAGAATGCGTTTTGGAATTGAATACAAGAATATGGAACTTTTATTCAATATTGATAATTTATTTAATAAAGAGTATTCGGTAAGACCCGGTTTGCTGGAAGCACCAAGGAGTTTTACCTTAAGTTTAACTTATAATTTAAAATAGTATTAATGATAGGAAAAGTAAAGAAATTTTTAGGAATTGAAAGTGTTAAAATAAACCTGGAGTTCCCTGGTAAAATACCTTATGATACTGGTTTTTTAGTTGGTAAAGTCATTATAATATCAAAATCTAAACAAACAATAAAGTCAATTACTGTTAAATTGATAGAAAGATATACCAGGGGAAGGAAGAAAAGTAAATTAATAAATGAATATACTGTGGGTATTGTAGAATTCAAAAAGCCTTTTAGAATAGAACCGGACAAAGAAATGGAATTTCAATTTAAAATGCCGATAAATATAGTTCAATCTGAAATGGATAAGATAGGAAGTAAGAATTTTCTATCTAAAGGGTTTGTCAAAGTAATGAAATTGATGAATAATGTAAAATCCGAATTCAGGATGGAGGCAACCGCAAAAGTATCCGGAAATGCTATTCCGCCCCTTGTAAAAAAAGAAATAAAAGTGATTTTTTAAATATTATACACCAAAATCAATATTTTTTGCATCATATTAATAGTTAAATGCATCATAGATGTGAACATATCATATAAAAATGGAATTAAAGAAATTAATAAGAGCATGCATCAAAAGGGATAGAGCAGCCCAAAAGGAATTATACAACAAGTATTCTCCGATGCTTTTTGCAGTGATAAAGAGATATATTAAAAATGACTATGATGCCGAAGATATTCTGATAGATACTTTTATGAAAATCTACGAAAATATTGGCAAATTCAAAAATGAAGGTAGTTTTGAAGCTTGGATTAGGAAAATAGCCATAAGAGAATCCCTAATGTTTTTAAGAAGAAACAAGGTTTTTAAATTATTTATAGAAGCAGATAATCTAATAATACCGGATAAAATAAACATTGTCGATGAATTGCAATTGGAAGATCTACTAAAAGCCTTGGATTTATTACCGATTGGCTATAGAACCGTTTTTAATCTTTATGTAATCGAAGGATATAAACATAAAGAGATAGCAGAGAAGTTAAATATAAGTATCAATACATCGAAAAGTCAATTGAGATTGGCAAAAGAAAGAATGCAAAAACTAATTAAGGAACAAAATATTGTAAATACAGGATAAAATGAAAGAAGAATCTTATAAAAAATTAAAATTTAACAGCCAAAATTTTAAACTTTCACCACCGGACAGGACATGGAACAGGTTGGAATATAAGCTAGACAGACTACAATTTGAAAAAAAACGCAATTGGGAAAATAAAATCATTTATGCTGCTTCAGTTGCTGTTGTTTTGATTTTAATCGTTTCATCAATAAGTATTTTAAAACAAGAAACACAAGAAAATAACATTAATAGTAAATCAAAATTTATTGTAAATAAAAAGATAAGCACAAACGATTTTGAACAACAGGTATATAATATCCATACTCTTAATGAATATTATTCGAAAATGGAAAGTGATAAATTCCGTAGCTATTTTAAAAAATTAAAAGTCAATAATAAACCAAAAGGATAAATAAGTACTTTTTATAATTCTAATATTTTGTTAGGATGAATAATTAGTTCCTCAAGCATCTCTTTATGATATTTCGTGTCTTAGCGCCTTAGTGGCTATCTATTTTATCTTTTTATCTTTAAACTTTATCCTTTGAACTTTGAACTTTATACTTTGAACTTTATATTTTGAACTTTGAACTTTATACTTTTATATTCGACTTTTCATAAACAAATTCTTATTCAAACCCGACTGTCTTATTATTGACTTTAGTGTTCCAATTGGAATTTCTTTCTTCGGATAAGGAACTATCACAACTCTATCCAATTTTCTATATTTTCTATGACTTCCTTTTTGAGAAATAAAATAAAATTCATTATCCAGTAATACCTTAATTATCTCTTTAGATGAAAGTAATTTAGCCATTAACTAATATTTCTCCTGTCATAGTTTCATTAATTTCAATGAAATTTTCTACCGTGTCATTTTCTTCAAAATAAAGCTCTACCGCTTCTTTTAAATTTCTAACAGCATCTTCAACAGATGTCCCAAAACTTGAAATATCAACATTCAAACACTGTGAAACATAATAATCGCCCTCTTTGTAAACAATATATTTTATCGACTTCATATAAAACCGGATATTCTGTGATTAATCAATTAACCGTATATTCATCAAAACAAAATAATAAAACAAATAGTTCAAATTATTATAATACCATAACAGGAAGGCACTATAAAACCATCAAAACATTAAGGAATATTAAGCAGTATAAACCATAACATTATTATTCTTAATTATTCTTAACTTCTTTATGAAAAAAAACTCGAACTTTCTACCACAATTCATCTTTATCTTGAAAATAACAATAGCCACATTTTCCTATGTAGCTATTATCTCTTTATGATACTTCGTGTCTTAGCGCCTTAGCGGCTATCTATTTTATCTTTTTACTTTTGTCTTTCAAACTTAAAACCTTGAATCCTTATCCTTTGAACTTTGAACTTTTCTAGTCAAGCTACCTCCCTGCATACTGTTTCTCCGCACACTCCGAAACCGGAGTAGCTTC
>JALSPW010000037.1 GCA_026985735.1 Saprospiraceae bacterium | reverse complement strand
ATTCTCAAAAAGATAAAAATCTCATCAAAAATCTTTATTTTTCAAAAATCAAGCACTTTATAGACAGACACTATTTAGAGAGCCCGGAATTGTAATAAAAAATAAATAAAAGATATGATAACAATAATAGCAGGTTCTAACAGAGAAGGGAATCTTACATCACGTATAGGAGATATTTATTTTGATAAATTAAAATCAAAATACAAAGGTGAAGTTAAATTATTAAATATTGAGTTGATGCCTTCCGGCGTGTTGAATTCCGGTATGTATGAAGTGACTAATCCATGGATTGAACAAGTGAAGAATGAGTTTATTGTACCAGCTGAAAAATTTGTTTTTATCATACCGGAATATAATGGTACATTTCCGGGGGCATTAAAATTGTTTATTGATTCGCTGTCGTCCAAAGATGCTGATAAGTCGTTTTTTGAAAAAAAAGCTGCATTAGTTGGCTTGTCTGCAGGGAAATTTGGAAATTGGCTTGGTCTTGAGCATTTTGGTGTGGTTTTGAATTATTTGAAAGTAAATGTTTTCTATCAAAAAGTCTCTATTTCGGATGTTTGGAGTTATCTAAATGTTAAAAAGGAATATAATGATCCAAAAACTGAGAATTATATAGATAAGCAGATAAACGGGTTTATTAATTTTTAATTTATATGAATAAAAAAACCAGATATACGGATTGTGGTAAAATCGGGTATAAGCCGGCATTAAAAAAACAATTTGATTATCAGCAAAAACTAATTCAGAGAAAATTGAATATCAGGGATGGTAAAAAAAGTGCTGGTTTTGAAGATTTGATACACAATTTATTCTTTTGTGAGCATAATCCTGTTTATACTCTGGGAAAGAGTGGTTCTTATGATAACCTTTTAATGAACCGGGAACAATTGGAAATTAATAATATTGAATTTTATAAATCCAGTAGAGGAGGGGATATCACATATCATGGTCCCGGACAATTGGTAGGCTATCCTGTTTTTGACCTTGATGAATTCTATCATGATATCCATAGGTATGTCAGAGATATCGAAGAAGTTATTATTATGTCATTAAAAGAATACAAAATAGATGCGATCAGAATACCGGGGTTGACAGGAGTTTGGATAAAAGGTATAGGCAATGCAAAAGATAGGAAGATATGCGCTATCGGAATACATATCAGCAGATGGGTAACATTACATGGTTTTGCATTGAACGTAAATACTGATCTTAATTATTTTTCAGGAATTATCCCATGCGGTATTGAAGATCAAAATAAAGATGTAACATCTATTGAAAGAGAAATTGGAGAAGCAGTGGATTTTGAAGATGTCAAAAAAATTGTTAAATTGAATTTCAGGAAAGTTTTCGGTTTAAATTATATGGATTAAATTATGTCGGGAATAGTGATTTTTTAAAGAATAAATTATGTCAAAAAATATGGAAGGCAAGACAGTTGCAGAATCAAAAACCGTATATACACAATTGATTATGCCTAATGATACAAATCCGCTTGGAAATCTCATGGGAGGTAACCTGATGAGATGGATGGATATTGCTGCTGGTATTTGTGCAGCAAAACATGCCAATAGTAATGTGGTAACGGTTTCTGTTGATAATGTTTCTTTCAAAGAAGCGATTAAAGTTGGAGATGTTATCACTATTAACGCCAGTGTAACAAGGGCTTTTAATACATCTGTTGAAGTGTTTCTTGAGGTATTTACAAGTTCTATTCCTTCAGATATACCCAAGAAGAGCAATAATGCATATTTTACTTTTGTAGCTTTGGATTCAAAAACTATGAGACCGGCTAAGATCAGGCCAGTAGTTCCTCTTACTGAAGATGAAGTGAAAAGATATGAAGGAGCTATCCGGAGAAGGGATTTAAGATTAATACTTGCAGGTAAAATGAATCCAAAAGACGCAACTGATTTAAGGGAGTTCTTTAGGAATTTGGATTGATTTAAAATTTACATATTTTAAATATGAATCTTAGAGGATTTTTTAGAAAAAGTTTGTTGGAAAAGTAATATTTATATTATATAAATTGCTGATTTAGTGTTGATTCATTTTGGCTATTTTGGCGAATTAATACCAATAAGGGATAATATAACTCCGTTTAGAAGAAATATTTAGGAATAATGTGGGTTAAATATAATATTTTATTAATTTTGTAATCAAATTAGATTAGGTACCTAATATGAGTATATTAAAGAAACTAAAATCTTTATTTATCGTTGAAGACGATGAAGGCAGTCTGCAAGGTCGTGGCAATATATCTCATTCCGGTTCTGTAGCCAATCAAGAAGAACCGGATGAAGTTTCAACCGGAAAAGAAGAAAAATCGAAATTTATTGAAATTTTGTTTAAAGCAATCGAAAACGCAAATATTGAAGGTTTTGATTATCTTGAATTTAAGCAGAGTATAAATAATCTTAAAAAACAAAATTTGGGTGATGATGAAAAACAGCTTTTTATCACTGCTTTTACATTGGCAAAAACAATGAATGTTGACAAAGAATCTTTGCTGAAAAGCGCAAGTCATTATTTACAGGTACTGGAAAATGAAAACCTTAGGTTTAATGAGTCCTTGAATAATAATGCCAAGGTCAAATTGAGTGAAAGAGAAGATAAATTGAGAAAACTGGAATCTGATTTGCAAAAAGAAAAAAAACAATTACTTGAACTTCAGAATAAAATTGATATTCATGAAAAACAAATTACCGGATTGAAAGATGAATTGAGACTGGCAGGGGAAAAAGTAAAGAAGATAAAAGCCGGTTTTAATAAAGCTTTAAAGGAGATATCATCTCAGATTTCTTCAGATATTGAAAAGATAAAGACTTATATTAAATAATTAAATAAAAATGGAAAAAAACATTAAGACAAAATCATTTTGGCAAAGACCTGAAGGTGTAACAGGTGGTGTGTTTTTAGCGGGTGTATTGATTGGAGGAGGCTGGCTGTTTGTAAAATATTTACCTCAAATATTATTATTTGCTCAGAATACTTTGGGACTTGCAGTTATTATATTGGTTTTAGCAGCGATATTATATATGGTATTGGATCCGAAAATGCGCGCTTTGGTATCATATATGTACATGAGTACAATGCGTTGGTTTACATCTTTGTTTATAAAAATTGATCCTATTTCTATTTTGAAAAATTATATAGATGACCTCAAAGACAATTTGAATAAAATGAACAGGCAAATCGGAAAATTGCGTAAACAAATGCATCAATTGAGGGAACTTATATATAAGAATCAAAAAGAGCTTGAAACGAATCTCACCCTGGCTTCTGAAGCTAAAGCATCTAATAAGAGTGATGAGATGATTTTGAAAACAAGAAAAGCCGGCAGACTTAAAGAATCCAATGTGAAATTGGAAGAGCTGTATAGAAAAATGGAGATATTGTATAGGGTTTTGGATAAAATGGAAAGAAATTCGAAAATAATGCTTGAAGACATTGAAGATCAAGTGCAAATTAAAGAAAGAGAACGTAAGGCAATGAGAGCCAGTCATTCTGCTATGAGGTCTGCAATGAATATCATAAAGGGGGATAAAGATAAAAGAGCCATGTTTGATATGGCATTGGAAGCAGTGGCTGATGACGTAAGTAAAAAAGTCGGGGAAATGGAAAGGTTTATGGAAATATCGGATAACTTTTTAAGGTCTGTTGACATTCAAAATGGTGTATTTGAAGAAGAAGGTCTTAAAATGCTTGAGAAATGGGAGAAAGAAGGCGATTCTCTTATTCTTGGTGAAGAAAAAGAAACACTTTTATTGAAAGCCCAGGATGATTCTGAGATTTTAGATTTGGATGCCCCGAGGGCTACTCCTGTGGAAAGGACAGAAAGGAAAAATCAATATGATGATTTTTTTGAATTATAATCTGCTGCCCATAATCAGACTTCCTATTCTAACCATAGTCGCACCTTCTTGTATAGCAAGTTTGTAATCACTTGACATACCCATTGATATGTCTCTAAAAAAATCTTTATCTGAAAAATAATCTCTTTTCAATTTTGAATGAAAATCTTTTAATGTTTTGAATTCTTTTCTTATTTCATTTTCATCTTTTGTGAAAGTAGCCATTCCCATTAATCCGCAAATTCTGATATTTTGAAATGTATTTAGCTCTTTATTACTTAATAATGTAGTACACTCTTCTTTTGACATTCCGAATTTTGTATCTTCCAACGCAATTTTTATTTGAAGTAAAATATTTATAATTCTATTATTGGATTTTGCCCTTTTATTAATTTCTTTCAATAACTCATAGGAATCAACAGAATGTATTAGGTGTACGAAAGGAGCAATATATTTAACTTTGTTTTTTTGAAGATGACCTATCTGATGCCATTTTATATCTTTAGGTAGTTTATCGTGTTTTTCTACCATTTCCTGAACGCGATTTTCACCGAAATCCTTTTGCCCCATATTGTAATAATGAAGTATTTGTTCGATAGGCTTTGTCTTGGAAACCAAAACAAGTTTTGCATCATATTTAGATAGTTCTTTTAAAATTTCATTATATTTATTCATGACATTCTTTATGTTTTGAATTAAAGTACGGGTGAAAAACACGCAATTTCTCAACAGATTATTTTTAAAAACAAAGCACTTTTTAGGCAGATATTAATTATTACAAATATACAGTATTTTTTATAATTAATCAGGTAATATTATATATTTTTGTTTTATAATATCTACAGCCAATTCAAAACGACGGTCTTGGGAGCCCTTGATTATTGTAAAGTCTTTTCCATATTTTTTTAATTCTTTTTTATATAGTTCAAATAAGATATCCCTGTCATTAGGATTTTCTCTAAAAGGGTTGTACTCCCAAGGAATATCAGGATAACACAAA
>JALSPW010000036.1 GCA_026985735.1 Saprospiraceae bacterium | reverse complement strand
TTCCAATTGACCAAGCCCCGAATCAAACGGAATCTTATTCAATATTTCAAATCTAATTCCTTTATTAGAATTAATATATTTTAAAAAAGCATTGGCAATATCCAAAACAATTTCTTTTGTATTGTTTTTATCATCTTTTTCTTTTGAATACAAATCTATTGTCGCATAAATATTTTTTTCATCGATATGAGCAATAATCTCATTGCCCGGATTATCCATTGCAATTGAAAGATTTGGCATCCCAAATGAATGCATGGAAACACAGGCCGGAGCAAATATTTTTATTCCACTATTTGACATAACTTATTTTTAGAAGCAAAGATAGAAATGAATTACCGATATTGAGTAATTCATCATTGAAGAAATTCTTTAAATCCAAAAATTCAACATCGAAAAAAAATAAATATTTCTCAATATCCTCGGGAAAACATTGGATTAAATCTTTTTTATGTGAATTATATTTACCGGACATGCTTCGGCAGCATTATGATTATCTTCATACTCGTCATCATGAACTCTTACTGTAAAAAACCCTTTGCTCTCTTTACTATCTACCAGAATACTTTTACCGTCTTTATGTGACATTGCCCAGCGGTAAGGAGCTTCCTCCACGCAATAATTGCAACCGATACATTTTTCTCTTTGATGGGTTATAACAATCATTTAAGCGGAAATAATTTTAAATAATTTGTCGGATTTTTTAACCGGTTTGTCCAACTTAAAAGTACATTCCTGCCCTTTTTTAGCTTCTTCTACAAAAACTTCATCTACCATTATTTCTTTTACAACAGATTCTACCACACCGGTATTTGGCCCTGTAATAAGAATTGCATCACCCGGTTTTAATGAGTTGCTTTCTATCTTAAAATGAGCGATTTTTGCTTTAGGATAATAATGTATTCCTTTACCCAAATATATTTTGGTTTGAGTGGCACTACTTCCTGCTTTATCAGTCCATTCTCCAAGTTTTTTACCAAGATAGTAACCTCCCCAAAAACCTCTGTTGTAAACCGTTTCAAGAGAATCAAACCACTGACTGATTTTTTCTTGAGAATAAGTATTTTCATATAAGGAATCTATAGCTTCCCTGTATACTTTGGTAACTCTGGCCACATATTCCGCTGCTCTTGCTCTACCTTCGATTTTAATAATATCTATTCCGGTATCAGCCAGCTGATTGAGAAAGTCAATGGTAGCAAGATCTTTGGGTGACATAATATACTCATTATCGATTTCCAATTCATGGCCATCTTCAAGGTCAATTACTTTATATTTCCTTCTGCAATTTTGTAAACACGCACCTCTATTGGCAGAAGAATTCATTGTATGAAGACTCATATAACATTTACCGGAAACAGCCATACATAATGCACCGTGAGCAAACACCTCTATTTTTATTTTTTCTCCTAATGGACCTTTTATATTTTTTCTTTCTATCTCTTGGCAAATATGCTTAATCTGCCTCATACTCAATTCACGGGATAAAACCACTACATCGGCAAATTGAGAATAAAATTCAAGGGTTTCGACATTTGTAATATTCAATTGAGTTGATATATGAACTGATAGACCTGCTTTTTTAGCATAATTAATCACTGCCTGATCCATTGCGATTATTGCATCTATCCCGGCCTCTTTTGCTACATCTATCAGATATTTTATCAATTTCAAATCATGGTCATATACGATTGTATTGAGAGTCATATATGCTTTAATATTAGCATCATGACAGATATTTGCGATTTGAGGTAATTCTTCCACTTTGAAATTCCTTGAAGATTTTGCCCTCATATTCATTTGTTCAATACCAAAATACACTGAATCCGCTCCATTGTCTATAGCGGCTTTCAATGCTTCAAAATTTCCTGCCGGAGCCATCAATTCAAGTTTTTTCAATACCATTCCTGTTTTTTTATTTCAAAACACTCACCCGTATAGTTACCTATCAAGCAAATTTAAACCAAAATATTATTTTTTCAAATAAACGTAAAAGATATACATAGAGTTTAAAAAATATATAAGAATGTTTTTTTATATCAATAAAAAGTCTAACTTTGACAATAGGAAATTAAATTTTAGTTATCAAGTTTCCCTTAAATCAAATTAACTTTTCATAGTTGAAAAAATAATTTTAAATGATTTTTAATTAAATGAGACTACTCGGATTGAATTCTTTTGTTTGAAAATTTTCTTTTCAACTTAAAAGCTTAATAGTAGTTGCAAATAAATTACTGAATAAAGTGCGGGATATATTTAATAAAATTATAGCAAAATACTTGCAAACCAGGTATAAAAAGATAGAGAGATTTGAAAAGTTTCCCTTTGAAGCTCAAGATAATATTTTTAATTATCTTATCTCCATGGGTAAAGATACTGCTTGGGGTAAAGAATATAACTATGATAAGATAAAAAGCTATAATGATTTTAATAAATGGGTTCCATTTTCAAATTACGATAATCTAAAACCGCAGATACAAAAAATGATGCTTGGTGAAAGTGATATTTTATGGCCGGGCAAAGTAAATATGTATTCCAAGTCATCAGGTACTACTGAAGACAAAAGCAAGTTCATCCCCGTTACTATGGAAAATCTTAAGTATTGTCATATCAAAGGAGCATGGGATGCCGTTTCGATTTTATACAAAATCCATCCCGATTCAAGGTTGTTTGCTTTAAAAAATCTTATTATGGGTGGTAATCTTCAGCGATATGAAAAAAATCCGGAAGTGACAATCGGAGATATTTCGGCTCTAATGCTGTACAATATGCCTATAATAGGAAGGCCGTTTAACACTCCTGATATGGATACTGCCTTAATGAAGGACTGGAATAAAAAAATTCCGAAAATGGCGGAAATTTCTTCAAAAGAAGATGTCGCTATTTTCGGCGGTGTTCCTTCATGGCTTCTTGTTTTATTTAAAGAAATTTTACGTCAGACCGGCAAAAGCAATTTACTTGAAGTTTGGCCCAATCTTGAAGCATATATGCATGGCGGGGTCAATTTTGAACCATATAGAAAACAATTTGAGGAACTAATACCAAAAAAAGATTTTCTTTATATCAATGTATATAATTCATCGGAAGGTTATTTCGCTACTCAAAATGAATTTAATTCTGAAGACAATGATATGTTATTGCTTTTGGACAATCATATATTTTATGAATTTATTCCCTTTGAACAATATGGAAGAGATAATCCGGATATTGTTTCACTCAGGGATGTGGAACTTAACACAAATTATGTCATTCTTATAAATACAAATTCAGGATTATGGAGATATATTGTAGGTGATACAATAGAATTTACTTCCTTAAATCCTTTTAAAATAAAAATTACAGGGAGAACAAAGCATTTTATTAATGTATTCGGAGAAGAGGTAATGGTTTCTAATACCGATAAAGCTTTGGTAAAAATACAAGATAAACATGATTTTATTATTCAGGAATATACAGTGGGACCTATTTTTATGAATGAGGAAAATAAAGGAGGACATCAATGGCTCATCGAATTTAAAAAGGCTCCAGCTGATATTATTGCTTTCAAAAAAGATCTTGATATGGCATTGCAGAGCATAAACTCGGATTATGAAGCAAAACGATATAATAGCCTGGCATTGAAAGAGCTTGAAGTAACAGCTTTACCTGAGGGGACTTTTTACAAATGGATGGAATCCCGTGGAAAACTGGGTGGACAAAATAAAGTTCCAAGACTATCAAATTCCAGAAGATACATAGAAGAATTATTGGAAATAGCAGGCTTACAACATTAAAATTCACTTTTTTCAAAAAAATCAATTTCAGGAAAGTTTTCTTTTACTATTTTAATTGTCCATTCGGACTCAGCCAAAAACACCAATTTACCATCTTTATCCCTTGCCAAGTCCCTTCTTTTCCTTTTTATGAATTCTTTCAACTTTTGATCATCATCGCTTTTTATCCAAAATGCTTTGCGTATCCTTAAGGGTTCATAATTGACAGACGCACCATATTCATGTTCCAAACGGTATTGAATCACATCAAATTGAAGAGCTCCTACTGTACCGATAATCTTTCTTTCAGAATCCATAGTTGTAAACAATTGAGCAACTCCTTCATCCATTAATTGAAGTATTCCTTTGTCCATTTGTTTGCGTTTCATCGGATTGGCATTGAGTATATATCTAAATTGCTCAGGTGAAAAATTAGGTATTCCTTTAAAATCAAGAATTTCACCTTCTGTCAGCGAATCCCCTATTTTAAAATTCCCCGAATCATAAAGTCCTACAATATCTCCCGGAAATGCTTCATCAATGACATTTTTCTTTGCTGCCATAAAAGAAGTTGGATTAGAAAACTTAAGTTTTTTATTTATTCTTTTATGCAAATAATTTGTATTTCTTTTAAATACTCCGGAAACAATTCTCAAAAATGCAATTCTATCCCTGTGTTTCGGATCGATATTGGCATGAATTTTAAATATAAACCCTGTAAATTTCTGTTCCTCCGGCTTAACAACTCTTTGTTCTGTCTCCCGAGGAAGAGGGTTTGGTGCAAATTCAATAAAAGAATCCAATAATTCTTTAACTCCGAAATTGTTAATCGCAGAACCGAAAAATACAGGTGATATATCACCCGAAAGATATTGTGCGATATCAAATTTATCGTATATTTCCCTGATAGTATAAAGTTCTTCAAGAAGCTCATTAGTGGCATCTCCTCCTATATGTTGAATGAACTTGCCGGTTTCCTCTTCATTAATTTCTACGAGCTCATCCTCGGTTTGCTTACCATGAGCATTAAAAAGATTTAATTTCGATTCCGATATATTGTAAACTCCCTGAAATCTTTGTCCCATACCTACAGGCCAAGTAAGCGGTATAA
>JALSPW010000035.1 GCA_026985735.1 Saprospiraceae bacterium | reverse complement strand
TGTGTTTACTATATGAAATCCAAAACTGTTTTGTCCGAAAGTATTACTTAAATCCGAATTCCAATCCCCGAGTTTTCCTTTTATTCCAAATGCAATAGATTTATCCAGAATATTCGATTCTATATGTGGTAAAAAACCATTCATAAATGCAGGAGTATTAGCTCTTCCATCGGTGTAGGCAGGTCTTCTATAAAATCCTGCCGCTAAACCGTTTCTGTATCCGATTCCTCCAAAAGCATAAAACTCCGATTTTTCTCCTGTAGGAACAGCCATATTCCAAAAGAATTTAGCTCCTCTTAGTTTTGCTTGCCCTGTTTTCATTCTGAAATCTTCTCTGGACATATTTCTTGCCGCCAATTCATTATCAGTTATGTCGTCATTTAATAGATCAACTAATTCCGGCATTGTAGTAGCATTGGCTATGGAGCTTTTCATATCGGTATCGAAAAAGCTTACTTGTTGGGCATATTGCTTTATCGCATCCATATCATATTGCAATTTGCTAAGATCATAACCATCCTGATTAGCTAGCCTTTCAACAGCATTGTAACCGAGGAAAATAGATTTACCCATAGGTTTGTTTCTCGTAGCTGCGTTTCTTGTATTGAAAGAACCTGTCAAATTGATAAATCCACCCTTATCTCCCAATGGAAGACCGTAATTAACATCAAGTTGAAGTTTCTCTCCATCCATTCCTCCATCAAAATTGTTGCTGTTTTTACTCATTTGAGCACCCGTAGTAAGAGAAGTTGTCAATTGATTTGCATTTTTCTTCAATACTATATTTATTACACCCGCCATAGCATCCGAACCATATTGAGCTGCAGCACCGTCACGTAAAACTTCAATTCTTTCAATTGCAGCTGTCGGAATAGCATTCATATCAGTTCCTACACTACCTGAACCAACAGTTCCGTTTACATTAACAAGAGAAGAATTATGTCTTCTTTTTCCATTGATTAAAACCAAAACCTGATCCGGACCTAGACCCCTTAGAGATGCAGGGTCAATATGGTCTGTTCCGTCAGCAACAGTTTGAGTATTGGAAGAAAAAGAAGGGGCAACATAGTTTAATATCTGATTAACATCTGTTTGAGGTCCGAGGTTTGTTAATTTTTTCATATCAATCACATCAACTGGAACCGGAGTTTGAGTTGCGGTTCTGTTTGCATTTCTTGATCCGATTACAACTACCTCACTTAATCCGATACCTTCACTGAGTTTAAAATCCAAAGTGTAAGTTTTACCGGCGGTTACCGTCAACTCTTTGGAATCGGAATTATAACCCACATACGATGCTTCCAATTTGTAAGTACCGGGATCCAATTCTAACATATAATTCCCTTCAAAGTCCGTAATAGTTCCCTGATTAGTTCCCATTACTTTTACTGTAGCACTTACAAGCCCCCCTGTTTCATCTGAAATATTACCTTTAACAATTGCTTTTTGAGCATTTAGTGTTATTACCGTGATTAATAAAACAAG
The DNA here is from genome assembly GCA_026985735.1 of Saprospiraceae bacterium. GTDB lineage: Bacteria > Bacteroidota > Bacteroidia > Chitinophagales > Saprospiraceae > JADJGA01. Next base: position 16,739 of record JALSPW010000035.1, on the reverse strand, counting down.
GGTAACAGAAATTCTGTATAAAATTTTTCTTTTCATAATTTTATAGTTTTAGTTAAAAAATCTAATAATAAAATAATTGTGATATGTTCGTTTTGTTCAGTGTTTTGATTATGTAGATTTATGTAAAAATATAATCAAAAATCAATATAAATTCACAATACATGTTTTGCAAATATAATAAAACAATTTTAATTTCCAAATTATTCGCATAATTAATATAATTAACCGGAAAGAAATTATTTGCCATATATTAATTTAAATAAATGCCGGTATTAAAAATATGATATATAAAAATAGTCGTAAGTAGCTGTTTTTCTATGATTTATATTAAAATTATTTTAAACGTAGATTTGGTAAAATTTTGAAATAATTAATTGAATATTTTTTTTCAACAAACTATTCTTCTACAATCAAAATAAAGTTAATTTATTAATTTGGTTAATAATTTTGAACCGGTTTAGACAAACAATAATAAGAGAATTAATATCGATAACCGGTATGATAATCTGTGTCGATGCCAACATAAGAATTAAATATATAGATATGGTGAGTATTTTTAACGAAGAAATCGGAAAAATAAAATGATTTAATGGACAATTTTGTATCGTTTAATGGTATTAAATAAACGTAATCACGGATTATTGAAAAAGCCTTACAGAGTAAAAAGATACGTTTTGCCATTTCAAACATGCAATGCTTGTCCACATAAAATGAAATGTGCCGGAGAGGCAAATATCACAAAAAGCAAAGGAAGATACATCGAAAGAAGCAAATATCAAGATTATGTCGACAAGAATACAGAAAGGGTAAAAAACAACAAGGAATTGTATCGGAAACGCCAAGCAATAGTAGAACATCCTTATGGGACAATAAAGCGGCAATGGGGGTTCAATTACATACTAACAAAGAAAACAATGCAACGTGCTAATGCTGATGTAAGTTTTATGTTTATTGCATGCAATCTTAAACAAATAATGAATAAACACTACCCATAACAACTAAGCATTCGACCTTCCGATAGACTATAAGGTTGAATGCTTTGTTGACTAATCCAGTGCTTATCAATATTAGCGCACATTTTAAGCCTTTATTACGATTTTATTTTAGATTTTTAAATAAAATAAAAAAGTCAATTGTTCCTTTTTTTTATTATTTTTCTTAATTCTTCCCATTTTGGATCATCTTTAAGTGGATTCAATCCGAATATGGAAACTCCTGAAGCACCGTTTTTAAATGAAATATTTATAGCTTTAGTGATATCTCCCGGATTTTTGAAAGAAGGAGCAAAAATTCCGGCTATTATTTTAGTTTCCGGTAAAGCTGTCTCAGTATCTGTTTTTACCATTTTGCCAATCCATGTAATATCCGCATTATAAAAATTGTGATAAAGCATTGGAAAAGCAAAATCCAATGGCCATTTGCCCCAGTCCTGATATACCATTTTTGATGACATGGCAGGAGTGGGAAATACAGCTGCCGAAAGTTTTTTATTATATTTTTTTACTAATGTATCTATTTGATAAACCAATTCCGTAACCTGCTCTAAACGAAAAGTATTCCATTGTTTATCAAATTCTGGATTATCGATATTCAATGGATCTATTCCGTATTTTTTCATATATTTACTCCTTATGTACGGATGATAGCCATAATCAAATTGCGGATAAACTTTATCCTGAACAACATCGTATTTTTTCCACAAACCAATAGGTAAAATCGCATCTACATATCGTACATAATCCAAATGAATTCCTCTAAGGTTTTTTATTTTGCATAATGATTTTATTTTTTCTTTTAGGCTATCTCTCACTTCCGGTATTGCCGGACATAAAAATTTGTAATAATCAACATAAGCTTTTTGTTCATTAAGAGATTTTCCAAGCCGGTTTACACTTAACCATTGCGGGTGGTTTTTAGCCAAATCTCTTCTGTTCATCGTAATAAACCATGCATGAATATTTATATCATATCTACTGGCTTTGTCAATTATTTTTTCCAACCCGGTGGAATCCGCATTTACGAGAATATTGCGTATACCTGTATCTTTGATTTTTTTTATTGCTATGTCAATATCCGCATCGGAATAATTGCTTGGCATTGTAAACCAAAGCCAAAAAGAAGTTTTATTAACTGAATCTGATTTTTGACATGAGAAAATAAAAATAAAAATAATTCCAAATAAGTATTTTTTCATCTGTTTAAAATTTTTTGTTTGCAAAAATTTACAAAAAATTTATAATACATTCAGGAACTCACATAAATTTTTTTAATCATAATTTTGTGTGTATTTTATGATTAATAAAATTCATGTTCGTTTCATTAGTTTTAATATGTTTCGTAACTAAGTGGATAAATTATTTAAAAATCAAATACCCCCATTTATCAGGTCTATGCATATCTATTACCCCTATCGGTGACCATACCCAATTATATTCGGGTTTATTCAATTTATAATATTTATTGTTTTTTATTTTGGTATCCCAATTTACCCTTGAAAAATTGATTTTCCAAATATCACCTGTGTTTGGAGTTTTTCTGTTTTTCAGAGTTTTACATAATATTTTAAAAGGAATAGCCATTTCAACATACCATTTTTTATCCAAATCACTTGGATTATTAAGTGTTCCTTCAATATAAATTCCGGATTTTAATCCTGAAATATCCATTGAAAGCAAATATTTCCCTCCTTGATAATAAGGTTTTGTCATCAGCAAATCCATAATGGTATTTAAAGCATTAACTTCTATCTCATAATATAAAATCCCATCTCTATCAGGATCAATAAAAATTTCAAAATCATTGTCTTTGTAAATAATATCATCTCTTGATCTTAATGTTGCCCAAATATGTGGTTCTGAAATTTCAGCCCCTACAAACAAGTAATCATTATCATACATCATTTTCATCCTTGTATTATATTTAGGAGTTAAATTACTATTACCGGATATATCGACAAAATTTTCAGACCAAGGAGTGTTTTTCCATGCATTTTCAGTTAGTTTACCATTGATATTTATCGAGTCATACGTTATATGACAATAATACTTCAATGGCTGTGAATATAGCCTGAAAGTTGATATAATTAATAATAAAAAAAGCAATAATCTCATAAAAAGATTTCAAAAAAGTAAAACACTTTCATTTATATGTCAAAAGCACTTTATAGACAGACACAAAATAAATCAATCTTCTTCAGAATATAATTTATCTAATTTCTTAATGATTTTTTTTGCCTTTTTGTAATCTGCTTTTTTAACCTGAAGACTTATCGTACCTGCACCTATTGGAAATAAAGACGAGGATATGGCATTTGTAATAATACTGGGGATTCCTTCCTCTTCCAATTTATGATGATAAAGCCTGGCTTTAATTTCATTTGCAAATTGTTTTACAGTTATAATTTTCATAGTTAATATTATTTTATAATTCTTTCCAATATTTTTTCACTTGCATCTTCCAATAATTCAAAAACCTCTTGAAATTTTCCATCATAATAAGGATCATGAACATCCATATTTACTCCGGGAAAAGCCATATTCATAAAAAGTTTGATTTTCTTTCTATCTTTTTCATCTCTAGCCAAATTCAATAAATCGGAATAATTTGATTTATCCATTGTCAATATTATATCAAACTCATCAAAATCGCTTATGTCAAATTGTCTTGCCTTTAAATTGCTAATATCAATGCCGTTTTCAAATGCAACATTTATCCCTCTGCTATCGGGTGGTTCGTCAATATGCCAATCACTGGTACCGGCAGAATCCACTTTAAGATCAAAATTCATTAACTTCGCTTTATTTCTTAAAATCCCTTCAGCTAAGGGGGACCGGCAAATATTACCTAAACAAACTAACAGTATCTGCATGAATATAACAATTTCATAAATTAACTATTCCTGTAATTATCAAATATAAAAAAAACTAATAATCAAAATGATACTACAGGAATAATTATTAAAAATCAAATTTAATAGAAAAATGTGTTTATTCAAAGAAATAGGAATATTTATTTAAAAACATTACCTTCGCATATTATATTTAATATAATTACTCAAGTAAAGCGCATTTAAGATAAAAATTTATTTTCTATGAGATATGCCGTAAGAATAGCTTATAAAGGAACTTCCTTTTCGGGGTGGCAAAGTCAAAAAAATGCTTATACCGTACAGGAAGCAATAGAAAAAGTGATGGCATTAAGATATAGGCAGCATATTCCTATAACCGGATGTTGTAGAACTGACAAAGGAGTTCATGCATTTGATTCCGTTTTTCATTTTGATAATGATGAAAATATTATTGAAAACTTTACTTACAGTTTAAATAAAATGCTTCCGACGGATATAGTTCTAAAAAATATTAAAATTGTTTCAACTGATTTTCATGCTAGATTTGATGCTATTTCAAGATCATATATTTATCGAATTCATACATTTAAAAATCCATTCAAACAGGATTTAAGTTTTTATTATCCATTGATATTGAAGGCTGATTTTGATAAAATGCAAGAAGTCGCAAATCTTTTATTGGATTATAATGAATTTTCACCTTTTTGTAAAACGAATACCGATGTGAAAACTATGAAATGTTCGTTGAAAGGATGTCGCTGGATAAATAATGAAAATGGAAATTTCGAATTTCATATAAAATCAGACAGGTTTCTTCGTGGAATGGTAAGAATGATTGTAGGAGCTTGTATAAATGCAGGATTAGAAAAAATTTCAATAAAGGAAATCCGTAATTCAATGAACAAACAGATAAGACTTAAAACGGATTGGAGTGTTCCCGCTCATGGTCTTTATTTAAATAATGTCAAATATTTAACCTTGGATTAAAAATAATGCCTATTTTTGTTTTATGGTAACTGCTCAGCAAGAGTGCTTTTTCAGATAAAATGATTCTACCCGGGTAGTTACGTTTTATGAAAATACGGTTTTATCAATAATTAAACAAAAAATGAAAGAAGAAAAACGAATCAATAAAGAGGAATCAATAATCACTGCTGCAGAAAAAGTTTTCAATAAAGTTGGGTATAAAAATGCAAAGATGGAGGAAGTTGCCAAATTAGCAGGAATTACAAAAGTAACTCTTTATACTTACTTTCAAAGCAAAGAAAATCTGTATATGGCTTTAACATACCGGGGGTTTCAAAAGTTGCTCAACGGATATTATCAAATAATAGATAAATACAAAAATGAACCCGGATTGATTTCATCATTAGCTCTTTTAAATAAATTTATGGATTTTTCTACTGAAAATTTTGTTTATAATGAGGCGTTGTTGAATTATTTTTCAACTATACGTTCGGCTGATGAAAATAAACTTACGGATGCTTTGAAGGAGAGTATCTATTTTAAAAAAATGCAGGATATACATAATCTGATTTTTAAATTATCAGCAAAGGAAATATTAAGAGGAAAATCAGATGGTAGTATTATCAATAGTTTTGACCCGATGTTTTTATCTCTTCATGCCTGGACCATGATTATTGGATATTCAAAGGTTTTGGCTGCTTCGGGAAATGAAGATACAACTATCTTTCATATAAAAATGAAGGATTTGAAAAATTTGATTTTGCAAACAGCAAAAATAGTTTTGATAAACAATATTGATATTGAGGAAAATTTATTTGAGCTATAAAGTAGGATATGGATATACACAATTTACGAAGAAACTATGGTAGAAGCAGTTTAAATATTAAAGATCTGGATATAAATCCGGTAAAACAATTTGATAAATGGTTTAAAATTGCTCTTAAAGAAATATCTCCGGATCCCAATTCCATGGCATTGGCAACGGCCGGAAATGATTGTCAACCTTCATTGAGAACGGTTTTGTTAAAATATTATGATGAAGATGGTTTTGTATTTTTCACCAACTATAATAGCAAAAAGGCAAAACAGATTTCGGAAAATTCAAAAGTTTCCTTGCTTTTCACTTGGTTGATATTGGAACGTCAGGTTATTATTGAAGGGAAAGCGGAAAAAATCTCTAAAGCCGAATCTTTAAAATATTTTTCTTCCAGACCTTTCGGTAGTCAACTTGGTGCCTGGGTAAGTCCTCAAAGCAGTATTATATCATCCAAATCCATTTTGCTTTCCAAACTGGAGCAAATGAAACAAAAATTCAAAAACGGAAAAATTCCATTACCTGACTTCTGGGGTGGTTATCGTGTTGTGCCTAAAAAGATAGAATTTTGGCAGGGGGGTGAAAACAGATTACACGACAGGTTTTTATATGAAAAAAATGAAAACGGAGAATGGGAGATACATAGATTAGCACCATAAAATAAAAATTTTAAACAGATGAAACGAACATAAATTTTATTAATCATAAATTACTCAGAAAATGATTAAAAAAATTTTTGAGAGTTCCTGAATGTATTATAAATTTTTATTACTTTTTTAAATAAAAATTTTAAACAGATGAAAATATTGGGCATTATGTCGGGAAGTTCTCTCGATGGAATTGATATGGCACTTTGTGAATTTGATAAGGAGGAGACAGGCATTAAATGGAAAATACTAAAAGCGGGTATTATTGATTATCCGAAAGAATGGAAACAAAAATTACGATTTCTGCCGAAAAGTACTGCAAGGGAAATAACATTAGCAGATTATCATTTAGGTTATTTATTTGGAAAGGAAGCCAAAAGATTTCTTCATAATGAAAAAGTAGATTTTATTGCTTCACATGGTCATACTGTATTTCACGAACCACAAAACATGATGACTCTTCAAATTGGAAACGGATCGGCTATCGCTGCTGTTTCCGGCATTTCTACAATTTATGATTTTCGCTCTATGGATATTGGATTCGGCGGTCAGGGTGCACCGGTAGTACCTATCGCAGACAAGGATCTTTTTCCTGAATATAGTGCATTGGTTAATATCGGCGGGATATTAAATATCAGTATAAAAAAATCAGATAAAATATTTGCTTATGATATCAGTCCGGCTAATCAATTATTGAATTTTTTAGCCCAAAAAACAGGAAAAGACTATGATAAAGACGGAGAAATAGCATCAAAAGGAAAAGTCAGTAACGATTTACTTAAAAAACTATTATCATTTGACTATTTCAACAGGGAATATCCAAAATCCCTCGATAATAATTTTATCAAAAAGAATTTTATCCCGATTTTGGAAAATGATAATAACAGTATTGAAGACCAAATGGCAACTTCTGTGGAATTAATAGCAAAAACACTTGCTGATGAATTGAAAAAAGAATTAAATGTCGATTTTGACCGGCAAGTATTAATAACAGGAGGAGGCGCTAAAAACAATTTTTTAATAAAAAGAATGGCTGCATTATCGCAAGGAATAAAAATTGTTGTACCGGATGATTTGATTATTAATTTTAAAGAAGCCCTAATGATTGCATATATGGGCTATTTACGAATTAATAAAAAAAATAATGTATTACGGTCCGTAACCGGTGCATCAAAGGACTCTATAGGTGGGGCAGTCTGCATAGTATGATTTTACATCTTATGTCTTTCCCAATAATTTTGTGATTCTATTTCATCCAGAATCTGAAGATAATTGATATATCTCAATTCGGATATTTCTCCTTTATCAATAGCATCTTTTACGGCACACCCCGGTTCGTTTCTATGAGTACAATTGGAATATTTACAATTTTTTGATTTTACAAAAAATTCTCTAAAATTATGAGCTACATCCAAAACTTCAAGATTATTAAAACTTAGGTTTTTTATACCGGGTGTATCAATAATCTTTCCACCAACATCAAGGTCAAACATTTCTGCAAAAGTAGTTGTATGTTGTCCTTTTCCGGTATATTTACTCAGTTCATTAATTCTTAGATTCAAATCAGGTTGTATTTTATTTATCAATGTTGACTTGCCGACGCCGGATTGCCCTGCAATCAGGCTGGTTTTATTTTGTAGAGTTTTTATCAACTCTTCAATACCAACTCCTGAAACGGCAGAAGTCAAAATACAAGAATAACCTATTTTTGTATAAATATCTTTTAAATATTCGTAAACCCCTATATCTCCATTATTATAAAGATCGTATTTATTGAAAATTATTACTACCGGAATATTATACGGCTCTGTCATTAATAAAAACCTGTCGATAAACCCTTGTTTCAACTTTGGATAATTGATGGTAATATTGAGTATGGCTTGATCAATGTTACTGGCTATTAAATGCAAATAGTGTTTTTTACGGGGCGATTGCCTGACTACATAGTTTTTTCTAGGGTGAATATTTGTGATAACTCCGGTTTTTTCTTCAACGTCTTCTATATAAATATCAACAATATCACCAACAGCAACCGGATTGGTGAGTTTCATTCCCTGCAAGCGAAATTTACCGGTTATTCTGCATTTCACAATATCTTTGCCTGTTTCTACTTCATACCAGGAACCTGTGGATTTTTTCACCAAACCTTTTTTGTTCAAAATATTAACTTTATTTATTTAATGAATGAATCGCATCCGATAATTCCGGTAATAAGTCCGGATTTTTTTCAATTGCATCTCCCACCACAATCAAATTTGCACCGGATTTAGCATTTTCATAGGCTTTTTCCGGTGTATTTATACCTCCGCCTACAATTAATGGTATTTCGATAGTATTTGATACCGCTTCTATCATTTCGATACTCACAGGGTTTTGTGCTCCACTTCCGGCATCCATGAAAATCAATTTTAAACCCAGAAATTGTCCCGCCAATGCCGTACTGGCAGCTATATCCGGTTTGTTGGCAGGTATTGGTTTTGTATTGCTCATATATGTAACTGTAGTCGGTACTCCTCCGTCAATAAGCATATATCCCGTCGACATTATTTCCAACGGACTTAGTCTAAGATACGGAGCAACTACAACATGATTTCCTATCAATAATTCTGCATTTCTACCTGAGATGAGTGATAAAAACAATAAAGCATCAGCTTTATAACTAAGTTGAAATGAATTGCCCGGAAATAAAATCATAGGAATGTCGCATAAGTTTTTTATGGATTCCAGTGTTTTGTCCAGCATATCCGTTACTATCAAACTACCACCAATAAAAAAATAATCCACATCGGATTCAATGGCAAGCTCAAGGGTTTTATGAAATTGTTTAAGACGTATCTTATCAGGGTCAAGTAAAACGGCAAATTTTTTATCTCCATTTTCTTTTGCCTTCACCAAGTCCAAATAAATTTTATTTAACATCAGATACTTTTTGACAAATGTACATTTTTTTTTTGATCTCACATAAATTTAATGAAAATTGAAAATTCAAAACAACTTACAATTTGTGAATTAAGGTGATCCCAACTTCAGTCAACAGTAATTCATATTTTATAATTCACCATTAATTTCAGAACAACTGACTTCTAAAAAAAATAATTTTATTAACAACTTGAACATGAGACAAATAATTGAGAATTGAGAATTGAAAATTGAGAATGACAAAAGAGAAATTTAATTATGAATGGTGAATGGTAAATTATAAGTTAAAAAGCCGGCTTTGAAGTCATGCTATCTCATGTTTTCAAGTCCTACCTGCAATTTTCGAAAAAAGAATTTAAAGCGGGTCATTGCATATTGGTAATTAATATGAAATAGTCCAAGATAAATCTTAATATTTTATGTATATTTGGGTTTTGTTATGAAATTAAATATTTTAAAGTGAGAGTTGTAGTCCAAAGATGTAAAAAAGCAAATTTATTTATCAATAATAAAAAATATTCTTCAATTGGAAAAGGATTATTGGTATTATTGGGAATTACTCATGATGATACACTGTCCGATATAGACTGGCTAAGCTCAAAAATATCCGGATTACGCATATTTAATGATAAAGATGGTAAAATGAACCTTTCCGTTCGAGATATTCAGGGTGAAATAATGGTAGTAAGTCAATTTACCTTATATGCCTCGACAAAGAAAGGGAAAAGGCCCTCGTATATAAAATCGGCACCTCCAGGTGTTGCCATTCCCTTGTATGAAAAATTTATTGAATCCTTAAAAAATATTTCCGGCTTAGTTGTAGCCACAGGTGAATTTGGAGCGTATATGGAAATTGATTTTGTAAATGATGGTCCGGTGACCATAATAATTGATTCAAAAAATAAAGAATAAATGGAAATAAAAACATTACAAAAAACCGTTGATAACTGGATAAATACGTATGGAGTCAGATATTTTGATGAAATGACCAATCTGGCTCTATTGATGGAAGAAACAGGAGAATTGGCCAGGTTATTGGCCAGAAAATACGGAGAACAAAGTTTTAAAAACCCTGTCCCGGATACAAAATTAAAGAAAATGATTGCCGATGAGATTGGAGATATTCTTTTTGTATTGACTTGCCTGGCTAATCAGATGAATATAGATCTTGAAACGACAATTGAACACAACTTCAATAAAAAAACGGAAAGGGACAATATCAGGCATAAAAATAATCCAAAACTATTGTAATTTTATTTAGATGTTCGTCCGGTTTTTTAAAGACTATTAATTATTTTTATAAAAAATTATAAATTTATTTTATATTTGCATATTACTCTTTTGTTGTAACTATTCCGATTGAATAGTTTTGAATAAAAAATTTGAAACCTCTCTAATTGGAGTATTAACTTTTATTTTTATCAAAACAATTTTATTATGGACAAAAATAAAAAAAAGTTTACAAAAGCGATTTATGAAAAAGAATTGATGAAATTGCAAATTGAACTCGTGAAACTTCAAGAATGGATTAAGCAGGAAAAATTGAGGGTAGTCGTTGTCTTTGAAGGTCGTGATGCTGCTGGAAAAGGTGGAACAATTAAAAGAATTACTCAAACATTAAATCCAAGGATTTGTCGTGTAGTTGCCCTTGCTACTCCTACGGAAAGAGAGAAAACTCAATGGTATTTTCAAAGATATGTCGCTCATTTGCCTGCTGCCGGAGAGATGGTTTTATTTGACAGGAGCTGGTACAATAGAGCGGGCGTAGAAAGAGTAATGGGATTCTGTACGGATGAAGAATATTGGGATTTTCTCAGAGCATGTCCTAAATTTGAAAATATGCTTATACATTCAGGAATCATACTTATTAAATATTGGTTTTCGGTTAGTGAGGAAGAACAGGAAAAACGTTTTCAAAGTCGCTTAAAAGATCCTACAAAAAGATGGAAACTTAGTCCTATGGATGTTGAATCCAGAAACAGATGGATAGATTATTCAAAAGCTAAAGATGAAATGTTTACATATACCGATACAAAATTGTCACCCTGGTATGTAGTAAATGCAGATAATAAGAAAAAAGCAAGATTAAATTGTATTTCTCACTTGTTGAGTAAAATACCTTATAAAGAAATAGATTACGGATTGAAAGAATTGCCTCCGAGAAAAAAAACAAGGGGATACGTCAGAGTGCCAAAAGAATTACAAAATTTTATTCCCGAGATATACTAATTCCATTTAATAAAGAAAGATATTTAAATTTGATATTTTTTAGTATATTTTATCTTTTTACCGGTTTAATATGATATTTCTGTCATTTTATATAACTAATATTGGAATATTTGCGTTAATTTTATAAATTTGTCATAAAGTATATTTTTAATGAATCAATTCCAATTTAAATCATATAATAAAGGTAATAGCTGGCTTGGGGTTATTATTATTATAGCAATTATATTTTTTATATTTTTCATAATTCAAAATTTATATAAGCTTTTTGCCGTTCTGGCTCCTGTGTTTTTAATTCTTACTGCAATACTTGATTATCGAGTAATTGCAAAATTTGGTATTGTCATTTATGAATTGTTAAGATATAGAACAGTTTTGGGAATTTTAGCGGTTATTTTTTCTATTATCGGTTTGCCTTTTGTTTCTGCTGCGATGTTTTTTAATGCATTCATGAATTTTAAAACAAAAAGAAAGAACAAAAAAAAGTATATCGATTATGAAGATGTCTCCGGTAATGATGATATTTTGATTTTAAACGATAAGGATAAAATCAAAATTGATGATTTTGAAGATCATTTTGATTAAAAGCTAAATTATGAATTTAGCATTATTTTATACCTTCAACATATTTGCTGCTTCTATTTATGTCTTTCTTATTCTATTTTTAAATTTTTACTGGAAAAAATATAGTAACTCGGTTTTTACACAAAATCAAATACATTTTCCATTTATATCTATAATAATTGTTGGTAAAGATGAGGAGAAAAATATAAACAATTGCATAAATTCTATTGTTTCAAATGACTATCCTGTAGAAAAATATGAGATAATCTTTATTGATGACGAGTCTGTTGATAATTCAATAGATATATTAAAATCAATTAATGCTCCAAATTTTTCCTGGTACAAAATCAGTGATATTGCAAATATTCAAAATATTAATAATCATAAGAAAGAGGCTATTAAATCAGCTCTTGCTTTAGCCAAAGGTGAAATAATTTTACAAACCGATGCTGATACCACAGTCGTTGAAAATTGGATATACACGCATGCAGTTCAATACATGGGAAATAAAAATATTAATCTTGTTACTGCTCCGGTATTATTTATAAAAGAAAATGGTATTTTATCTGCTTTTCAGTATTATGATATGATTACTACAATGGGAATTACTGCTGCAGGTATTTCTTCAGGTTTGTTTTATATGGCAAATGGAGCTAATATGAGTTACCGTAAAAAAGTATATTTTGATTTTAAACCGGATTCAAAATATGCATCGGGGGATGATATGTTTTTGATTCATAATGTAGCTTCGAAAAGTAAAGATACAATCAAGTTCCTCAAAGATAGAAAGGCATTGGTTTTTACATGGCCGGAAAAAACTTTAAAAGATTTTATAAGGCAAAGACTGCGTTGGGCAACCAAGACAAAAGCATATAAAGATAAAAACTTGCAAATTATTGTTGCTTTCGTCTTTATCGTAAATGTCCTTGTCTTGTTGAATTTTATTTTAATACCTTTTTTTGGTATTTTTCAATTTATTTTCTCAATAATAATATTCTCAATAAAAATATTGATCGATAGTTATTTTATATTAAATATCTCAAAGTTTTTTGAAATAAAAATAAAATGGAGAGATTTGCTTTTATCCCTTTTGATATATCCTATATATCTTGTTTTTATCGGATCGATAAGCTTATATACCAAAAAATATATATGGAAAGGAAGAATTGTAAGATAATATTTGATAATTAATCTTTTGTTTTCTGCATGCTAATTTCTTTTCTTCCCCATTTTTCTATCAAAATCATCAAAGCGAAATCAAAGAAAAGTATAGTTCCTGTTTTTATTGATTCAACCATATCATTTATTAATAGGATCAAGTAGATGGAAACAAGAGATAGAATTACTGCGATTAAAATTCTTTTCAATTCAGGATCTTTAAGCTTGTGATATAAATATTCTCCGTGTATTAGCGAATAAAAAACAAGAGATAAAAAAATTAATAATCCCGGAAAACCCTGATCAACCAATGTCATTAGATAATATGAATGGATACCGGATTTCTCCGGATTATCGCTGACATAAGTTTGAAATGATGTAACGGTATAAGGACGATAACTGGAATAAAAATTTCCCGGACCAAATCCTGTTACAGGCCTTTCCCGTATCATATTATATCCGGAAACCCACCTGTATAACCGTTCCATTGTAGAAAGATCGGTACCTTGATAGGTCGCATTTACAATATCATCAAAATCGTCATAAGTAATGGTTTTATTATAATCGGGAGCCAGATCCAAATATTTATTATTGTTCAAAATATACCCGAATAATATCGTGATAAATATTGCAGAAAGAATCAAAATATATTTAATCAATCTGAATTTGATGATGAAATAAACAAAAATCATTGATAATAATGCAATATGTGCAGCCCTGGTGTAAGATAAAAATATCCCTGTTATAAATAAAAATATGCCTGTATAGATCAGTAATTTTGTGATTCTGTTCTTATACCAATACAATAATAAAAACCAAAAAGGAAAAATAATGGTAATCAACGAAGCATAACTAACATGATTTCTGAAAAACGGGGATACGGCGCCACTTACGGTAGAAAAATCAAAATTTGTCAGCGAATGTTTTATTATCACAAAAATAATCATCAATGAAGAGATAACTAATAAATTTCTTAATATGGGTTTAAGATTATCTCTTTCCAAAATAAGCACAGGTAAAAAAAACATAGGAATAATATACCATAGTTTTGCAAGAAAAAATTTAATTGAAATAAAACTATTGTTAGCAAATAAAGTTGTAAATAAAATCCATACCAGATGAGCGGATATAATTATAACAAATGGATTTTTCAAATACCCTAAATTCAAATTGGAATACCTTGCCGCAATAAAAATAAAGGTAAAAAAAGTGATAATAATCAATACCGGTTCACCGGGAATATCAATACCGAATCCATTTGGTAAGTAATACTCTATCGTAAAAGGAAGTACTAAAAAGAATAAATAAAACAACCAGCGTAAATCTTTGAAAACAAAGAAGGAAAAAGCTAAAATCACGGGTATAAACCACAAAAGAATATTTTCGGTAACAATTCCGGCAATGATAAAAATCAATAGGAGAATTGTAAAAGAATAAAAAACAGTATTATATTTTAATTTGGAAAGAGCTTGCATTATTCTAAAAAATTAATCCCATTTTATTTTCTTATTCTCTTCTATTATCAATACTACAAGAATACTAAAAAATAAAGAAAGTAAAAATGCACCTAAGACATATAATGATCTTTTAGGCCTGAATTTGCGAAGTGGAATTTCTGCTTTTTCCACTAGATGCAAAACTTTAAAATCCGAATTATAGATAGCATTCAACTGATTCAATTTTTCATTATCCAGAGTCATTTGATTGATAAATTGTATTTTTTGTTTTTCCAAAGGAGAAAGCTTCAATGCTCCTTTATTGAATATTTTAATTAATGAGTCCAATTCCTGCAACTTTGATATGTTACCGGCGATATTTGCTTTTAACAAACTTATTGAATCACGTTTGACATAACGGTCTTTGACAACAGATTTTAGCTTGGATTTTAAAAAACTCAATTTACTTTTGGTTGTTGTCAATTGTTCCGTTAGCGCTTCACTTTGTGTTGTAGGATCATAAATAGAATACTGGGTTTTGATATGTTCTATTGAATCAAAAAGTATTTTTAATTTTTTATTTTTATCGGATATTTCCAAATTGTATTTTTCTATTTCGGATTGTTGTATTTTTTTTATAAGATTATGAACTTCGGTTTTTATTTTTTCTCTTGCATCGTTGACCATATTAGCTGCCATTTTTTTATCTTTATCTTCAATTGAAAGCTCAATGGCATCTTTATCATTTTTTTTGACAACAAACAATTTTGATATCTTTTTTCGTATTTTAAATTTACCGTATTTCTCCGTACTGTCTATGTCGTAGTGTTTGTATAAATCAAACGTTTTTATAAGATAATCTTTTATATTATTTGAATTTGCAATTGTCAACAATCTGTCTATATCTTTTTTATCTCCATAATACTTTTTTTGTACGGATGTTTCCCCAAGAGGATCCGGTTTTGACAGATCGGGACTTGCCGCATAAAATATTGTTGTAGCTTTATAATAATCCGGCATCATTATCATAATGACAATTGTCAGGATTGTAATAGTTGATGTTGCAATGATAATTTGTTTTCTTCGTTTATAAATCAACTTTATAATATCTGTTAACGTAGTTTTTTGATCCATATTTATTTGATATTTAAAGCAAAGATATAATAAAAGTAATTAGCGTCTGCACTTAAACAGGCAATTTTTGATATTCTAATAATTTTTAATGAGATTTGCATAGTTGAAAGTATTTTATTTAAATATTATTTTTATTTTTTTAATTTTTTGTCCGGAAAAAAATCTCCGCTCACAAAGCGCAATACTTCCCGGATATATTGAAAAAGCAATTGAAGTAAAACAACCCGTTATTATTTCAGATAGTTTTACTATTGTCCCTTCATCGATAGATATTTTTGCAAAAGACAATATTCCTCTACAAATTAATACCGATTATTTATTAAATAACAATAAAATAATCTTAAACCATAACACTTTCAAAAAATTTAAAGATAGTCTTCTCTATATTAGATACAAAACCCTGACGGTAAACCTTGGTAAATATTATTTTCATCTGGATTCAATGGCGATGAAGCAATCGGAAAAAGCTATATACATAGGATATGATATGGGAAAAACCGAAAATAAAACTTCTCCGGTTATGCCAAGTGGTTTGGATTATGACGGAAGTTTTTCTCGAGGTTTTTCACTTGGAAACAGACAAAATCTTGTTATGAATTCCAACCTTAATTTACAAATGGAAGGTAATATAGGAAATGGTATAAAGATAAACGCAGCAATTTCAGATGCCAATATTCCTATTCAACCCGAAGGGACGACACAACGATTGAATGAATTTGACAGGGTATTTATTCAGATTACTAAAGGAGATCATTCCATTATAGCCGGGGATTATGAGCTAAATAGCCCTTCCGGATATTTTTCAAAATATCATAAAAAACTTAAAGGACTCAATTATTCCAATAGCTTGAAGTTGAAAAACAACTTTACTATTAACAATAATGCAAGTTTTGCCATTTCCAAAGGTAAATTTTCCAGAAATATTCTTAAAGTTGTGAATGGTAATCAGGGTCCGTATAAATTGAAAGGCTCCCTGAATGAAAGATTTCTGATCGTTCTATCAGGAACGGAAAAGGTTTTCTTGGATG
>JALSPW010000034.1 GCA_026985735.1 Saprospiraceae bacterium | reverse complement strand
ATCCTTGGAATTATTTTTACCATTATATCTTTTATATTGATTTATAACAACTTAAGATTCATACTCCACGCTGATCGATTTACCATAAAAAGCATGGAATTAATAGGAGCCAGTCCCTCATTTATCAAAAGACCATACATCAAATTAGCATTATCGATAGGTTTTTATTCAGGAGCTATAGCCATAATATTTCTTGTGTTACTGTTGCTATTTTTAAATATAAAATTTCATATATTTCAATCGTTCCTCGATATTGATTTTGTCATTATAATAATGAGTGGAATATTTGTTTCCAGTATGATTATACCACCTGTTTTCATAAATCTACTTGTTGATAAATATCTTAGATTATCGGATAAACATAGATATCAATAATTATTTTTACACTTATTCCAATTTTGCCGGATTCATTCCCAATTCATCTATTTTCGCGCTTTTGGCTTTCACTTTTTCTTTCATTTCAAGAATAAATGCTTCTAATTTCTTAGCAATAACATTATCTTGCAATGCCAAAATTCTTATCGCTAAAAGTCCGGCATTTTTTGCACCGTCCAAAGCAACTGTAGCAACCGGAATACCACTAGGCATCTGCAAAATAGATAAAATAGAATCCCAGCCATCAATAGAATAGGAAGAATTAATAGGTACTCCGACTACCGGAATGGGAGTCAATGCGGCAATAACACCGGGTAATGCCGCAGCACCGCCCGCCCCTGAAATAACAATCTGCACACCTCTACTCTTTAGGCCCTTCACATAGGAGTCCAAAATTTCAGGTGTCCTGTGAGCTGAAATAATTGCTACTTCATTGCCGATACCAAAATCATTCAATATATCAACGGCAGATTTCATTATCTTAAGATCGGAATCAGATCCCATAATGATACTAACTTGTATTTTTTGCATTTTTACTATATTTTTTTACAAAAATAAAAACATTGTTGTATTTTTAGCCAAATATTACAATAATATGAATACAATACTTATCAAAAATGCAAAAATAGTCAACGAAAACAAAATTTTCGAAGGAGATGTTTTTATTAAAAATGGGAAAATTGAACTAATTGACAAAAATATAGATAAAAATGCAGTGAAAGAGATAGATGCTACAGGCAAATACCTCATACCCGGCATCATTGATGATCAAGTACACTTCAGAGAACCAGGACAAGAATACAAGGCTGATATCACATCTGAATCTATAGCTGCTCTTTCAGGCGGTGTAACGTCTTTTATGGATATGCCCAATAACAACCCTCCTATTTTAACTCAAAAAGCACTTGAAAACAAGTATAATATTGCTAAAAACAAATCCGCTATCAATTATTCGTTTTATATGGGAGCTTCCAATGACAATTTGGATGAAATATTGAAAACCGATATAAGTAAAATATGTGGAGTGAAAATATTTATGGGTTCAAGTACGGGAAACTTGTTGGTAGATGATGAGAAATCACTTGAAAATATTTTTTCCAAAAGCCCTGCGCTTATAGCTACTCACTGTGAAGATGAAACTACTATAGTCAATAATAACAAATACTATGTGGAAAAATACGGCAAAGAAATAACAAGTAAATATCACCCTTTGATTCGATCTGCCGAAGCATGTTATCTTTCCTCTTCCTTTGCAGTGAATTTGGCAAAAAAACACAATACAAGGCTTCATGTTTTACATTTGACCACAGCGATGGAAATGCCATTATTCAGTAATATTATTCCATTGATACAAAAAAGGATAACAGCAGAAGTCTGTGTTCATCATTTGTATTTTGATAATACTTATTACACCGCATTGGGCAATAAAATAAAATGCAACCCCTCCATTAAGTCCCCTGATGATAAAAATATGCTCTGGCAGGCTTTACTGGACGACAGACTGGATGTAATAGCTACCGACCATGCTCCTCATACCAAGGAAGAAAAAAACCGTAAATACATTGAAGCCCCTTCAGGATTGCCTTTGGTACAACACAGCCTCAATATAATGCTGGATTTTTATCAAAAAGGCAGGATTAGTCTTGAAAAAATTGTAGAAAAAATGTGTCACAATCCGGCTATCGTTTTCAGGATAAAAAACAGAGGATTTATCAGAGAAGGATATTGGGCGGATATCGCCATATTGGATCCTGAAAAAAAATGGAAAGTGGAAGAAGACAATATATTGTATAAATGTAAATGGTCGCCTTTGGAAAATAAAACTTTCAAAGGCAAAGTAAGTACAGTATTGATAAACGGTAAAATCGCTATGGAAAATGGAATTATTAATAATATTTCAGCAGGAAAAAGATTAGAGTTTAATGCTCACAATTAAACCGGTTCCAAACAATATCACAAATATCAGTGTAGATATTGCCAATTGCTTCAAATATGGATCCATCTGTTTTGAAGTAGCTGAATTTTTTACTCCGAAAAAATTTTTCACAAACAATGGCAACGAAAATAAAAAAAGAAATTGAAAAGGAGACTTATAATTTAAGAACACAAAAACAACCGATAATAAAAACCCTCCGAAAAGCATTATACCATGGTAAGCCAAAGCATTTTTCATCCCAATCCTGACAGGAATAGAATATTTGCCGGCAAGACTATCCGATTCGATATCCCGCATATTGTTTATGTTCAATACCGCTGTTGCAAAGAAACCACAAGTCATAGCAGGTAAAATAAGTTTCCAATCCAATCTTCCCGAATAAAGAAAATATGAGCCCAAAACAGCAACCAATCCAAAAAATATAAATACCGATACATCTCCAAATCCCTTGTACCCATAAGGTTTTTTCATACCGATAGTATAGTTAACCGCAGCAATAATAGCTAAAACACCAAGCACTAAAAAAATAACAAATCCGGTTTTATTTAAAGTGGAAAAATACAATAACAATAATCCTAAAACAAAAGACAGAATAACAAAAAAAATAATCATATTTTTCATTTGTCTATCTTGTATGTTACCGGTTTGAACCATTCTTGCAGGACCTTCACGATGTATATTATCAGCCCCAAAAACACTATCACCGAAATCATTAGCAAGATTGGATAAAATTTGCAATGCTATAGTAGTAAGAAAAGAAAAAACCAATATTTCCAATTTAAAAAAACCTCTGAAATACGCAAGAAAACCTCCCATGCCAATACACGAAAGAGATAATGGCAATGTACGAAGTCTGAAAGCAACTATCCAATTTCTAATTCTACTCATCTGTCGTTAGTTCTACTTTATATTTTTTCCCATCTAATCCCAATTCCGTATTTTCAAATACGGATTTTGCTTCTTCCAGTAAGGGATTCAAATTATGATACCGGGAAGAATAATGACCTAAAATAAGTTTACCCACATTAGCTTTTTTTGCAGCTGTTGCGGCATCAATTGTTGTCGAATGGCCTCTCATTTTAGCTTTTTCCTGCATATTTGCCATATAAGTACTTTCATGATAAAGTAAATCTGCATTTTTTATATACGGAATATAACTTTTTGAATATGCTGTATCCGAGCAATATGCATAAGATCGAAGATGCTTTGGAGGCAATGTCACTTCTTCATTTTTCAATACCACACCAGAACTTAACACTATATCATTACCGTATTTTGCCGCCCTGATTTGGTTGTAATCCAAAGAATATTCTTCAATTTTTTCAGGGATAATATTTTTCAGTTTACTCTTCTCTTCAAACTTATAACCTATTGCAGGCACTCTATGTCTGAGAGGAAATGAAGTAACTTTAACATCATCATCTTCATATACAACAGAAGGAATTTGATGATCAACCGTGATAATCTTTAGCTCATATCCCAGATGATTGTAAGAATAGTCCAACATATTTTCTATAAAAGGATTAAGTCCGGCAGGACCATAAATATTGAGAGATTTCTTTCTATTACCAATATTGTATGAACTTAAAAGCCCGGGAAGTCCGTATATATGATCTCCATGTAGATGGCTGATAAAGATTTTATTAATTTTACTTTTTGGAATTTTGAAATCGAGCATACGGTATTGAGTACCTTCACCGCAATCAATCAAAAAATATCGTTGTCTAATATTTAAAATCTGCGAAGATAAGTATCTACCCCTCACAGGTATTGCTGAACTACAACCCAATATTGATAATTCGAAAATCACGTAATTGATTTAACTAGTTATCTTCTCCTGCAGTTGATTCCTCTACATGATCTTCAATATATTTCACTGCATCATTAAATTCATCGACAATCGTCAAAATCGAATCCAGTCTGCTTATTTCAATCAATCTTTTAACAGGCTCATGATTTACATCCGTTATAACAAAATTTCCATATCCCTTCCATAATCTGTTGGCAGTTAAAATGGCACTTAAACCTGAAGAATCAACATATTTTACATCTTTAAGATCAAAAATCAAATTTTTTACCCCTTCATTTCTTAAAATAATAAATTCGGATTTAAGATCGGGAGCTATAATGGAATTTAAATTCTCCTCATCCAATGTGAAAACCGTAAAATTATCTGCTTTATCAATACTATATCTCATATTCGTTCTGTTTTTATGTGTTATTTATTATTTTAGTAATTAATTATTTAATGTCTGTCTATATAGTGTCTGTCCACAAAGTCATTAAAATTAAAAAACTATTTTTTTGTAAATTTATTATTATTTATTGACAAATCTTTAGCTTATTGAATTTATTTTCAATTTCAAAATAACTTACCCGTTGTAAATTATAGTGCTCCAAAAATCTATTTCCAGTCTTCAACCCCAGTTAGCAATCATTAATAACTTGCTATTTGTAATTGCTAATTTCCCATATAGAATTTCATTCCGTTTAACTTCCCTCTTTTTCCTTTGAACTTTAAACTTTGAACTTTTCTAACCATGCTACCTCCCAGCCTCCTGTTTCTCCGCACGCTCCGAAACCGGAGTCGCTCCATCCCGCACATCCCCCAAATCCAATAAATCAATCTCTTCTAATCAATTCTTA
>JALSPW010000033.1 GCA_026985735.1 Saprospiraceae bacterium | reverse complement strand
AATTACGGATTGGATAGAAGAGATTGATTTAATTAATTTTTGGTAATGGGGGGGATGGAGCTACTCCGGTTTCGGAGCGTGTGGAGAAACAGGAGGCTGGGAGGTAGCTTGGCTAGAAAAGTTCAAAGTTCAAAGTTCACAGTTTGAAAAGATAAAAGACAAAAGTAAAAAGATAAAAGGGATTAATGATGAATTATGAATGGTGAATTACGAATTAAAAATTACGAATTACGGATTGGATAGAAGAGATTGATTTAATTAATTTTTGGTAATGGGGGGGATGGAGCTACTCCGGTTTCGGAGCGTGTGGAGAAACAGGAGGCTGGGAGGTAGCTTGGCTAGAAAAGTGCAAAGTTTAAAGTTCACAGTTTGAAAAGATAAAAGACAAAAGTAAAAAGATGAAAGGGATTAATGATGAATTATGAATGGTGAATTACGAATTAAAAATTACGAATTACGGATTGGATAGAAGAGATTGATTTATTGAATTTGGAAATGTTCTATCGGTATGGAGTATGCCTTTAAAAGGCGTTTCAAATTTATTTGAAACAAAAGAAAGTCCCGTAGGGACGGATATTATAGCCCGGTACAAAAGTGCCGGGTTAAATAATCTCTCCGGATATTTTGACGGTATTTTTGCAGCGAAGCAAAGCAAAAATAGAGACAAAACAAGAATGGAAAGAAAAAGAGAAAGGAAAATGTAAAAGTATTTTTATTATTCTTTAATCTTATTTGAATGAATACTGTCTTCTAAAGGCCAAAAAGCTATATTGCGAATCAAAAATCTTTATTTTTTATTATTAAAAACTATTTTGCACGATTTCTACCTTAATAGCTGTCAGGAATTAAATAATGCCTGTATATAAAGTGCTTGTTTTTAAATTTTAATGATTTTATGGACAGACACTAAATAATTAATAAAATCAATACAAATGCGAAAAATTATTTTTATTATATTTTATATTACTGTCTTTTTATTTCAAATGTCGTCTCAAGAAATTTCGAGGCAAAACTTAGTTATCGGTGATATTTTAAAAATTGAATCAAAAGAATTAAATGAAGTAAGGACTTTAAATATTTATCTTCCGTATGAGTATAATCCTGATTCTAATACGGTATATAATACGATTTATCTTTTGGATGGGACTATGAATGAAGATTTCTTGCATATAGTCGGATTGGTACAATTTTTTAGTTTGCAATTTCAGTCACCACCTTCTATTGTCGTTGGGATAGCAAATGTTGATCGAAAGAGAGATTTTACATTTCATACTGATATCAAAGATTTGAAAAAGCAATTTCCAACGACTGGTAAATCAGAATTGTTTATAAATTTCATGGAGAAAGAATTGATTCCATTTATTGAGAAAAAATACAAGGTCGATAAAAGGCGAATTTTGATAGGTCAATCATTGGGAGGACTTTTAGCTATTGAGATTTTATTGAAAAAACCGGAAATGTTTACCGATTATTTAATAGTAAGCCCAAGTCTTTGGTGGGACAATGAATCTATGTTGGATGATGCAGTCAAACTTTTGTCCAAAAATAATGATTTCTCAGCTAATGTATATATTTCCGTAGGAGAAGAAGAACCCAAAATAATGAGAAAAGAAGCTAAAGCAATTTTCCAAAAGCTTTCCCGGTTCCATGAGCCCAAATTGCAACTTAAATTTAATTTAATAAAAAAAGAAGATCATGCTTCGATTTTACACAATAGCATATATCAGGCATTTGAATGGATATATAAATTGAAGTAAGAAGGAAATGGTTTTGTTTATAACAATTTTAAATTTCGGCTAACTTTGTCAAAAACAGAATTTAAATAATATAATAGTTGGTTATGTTTTTAGTTTTTCCGATGTTTGCACTTTGGTTTTTTTAAAACCTGTAATATAGTGTTTGCATAAAAATACCGGCAATATGAAATTGTTTGTTTTTTATGGTAACAAAATATTGAATTTTAATAATAAAATATATTAAAAATGGATAAAAAATTTAATAAATTAATTCTTGACGGTAATGAGGCTGTAGCAAGGGTAGCTCAAAAAACCAATGAGGTTTGTGCGATATATCCTATTACACCATCATCACCTATGGGAGAACATGCTGATGCTTTTTCAGCTAAAGGAATTAGAAATATCTGGGGCGATGTTCCCAGAATTATTGAATTACAAAGTGAAGGAGGCGCTTCGGGTGCTGTTCACGGATCATTGCAAGGAGGTGCGGTTACCACTACATTTACCGCTTCCCAGGGCTTGCTGTTGATGATACCCAATATGTTTAAAATTTCAGGAGAATTATTGCCTGCGGTTTTTCATATTGCAGCCAGGACAATTGCTACTCATGCATTATCTATCTTTGGTGACCATTCCGATGTTATGGCAACCAGGACTACAGGCTGGGGAATGTTGTTTGGAGGATCTGTTCAGGAAGCACATGATATGGCTTTGATTGCTCAAGCAGTTACATTCAAGGCAAAAATACCTTTTTTAAATGTTTTTGATGGATTTAGAACTTCTCATGAGATATCCAAAATAGACGGTCTTGATGAAGACACAATGCGCCAGATGATTTCTGAAGCCGAAGTGAGAGCTTTTAAAGAAAAATCTTTAAATCCCGATAAACCGGTAATCAGAGGTACTTCGCAAAACCCTGATGTGTTTTTCCAGGCAAGGGAATCTATAAATCCATATTATAATGAAGTTGTCGGGATTGTGAAAAAGGAAATGGAGAAGTTCGGTAAATTGACCGGAAGGGAATATCATATATTTGATTATATAGGAGACCCGGATGCTGAAAGAGTGATTGTTTTGATGGGCTCTGGCCAGGGTGCAGTAAAAGAGACAGTTGCTTATCTAAATGAAAAAGGCGAAAAAGTAGGAGCTATATTGGTAAGATTATATATGCCTTTTTCTATCCCGGATTTTATGGAGACATTGCCTTCATCTGTTAAGAAAATAGCTGTTTTGGACAGAACGAAAGAACCCGGTAGAATCGGAGAACCGCTATATATGGATATAGTGAATGCATTTGTAGAATCAGACAGGGAAATGCCGGTAGTAGTAGGCGGTAGATACGGCTTGTCATCTAAAGAGTTTACACCCGGAATGGTAAAAGGTATCTATGATGAATTAACAAAAGATAAACCTAAAAATCATTTCACTATCGGTATCAATGATGATGTCACTTATACTTCATTGGAATATGATAAGAATCTGGCACTGGATAAGAGTACTATCAATTGCATGTTTTACGGTTTGGGTTCAGACGGTACCGTAAGTGCTAACAAAAACTCCATAAAGATTATTGGGGAAACTACAGATAACTATGTTCAAGGATATTTTGTATATGATAGTAAAAAAGCAGGTGGATTGACTGTTTCTCATCTTAGATTCGGTAAAGAACCTATCACATCGACTTATCAAATTTCAAATGCTAATTTTGTAGCTGTACATCAGTTCAATTTTCTAGAAAAATATGATATAATCGATAAAGTGAAAAAAGGTGGAACTTTGTTATTAAATTCACCTTATGGAAAAGATGAAGTTTGGGATAAATTGCCTAAAGTGGTTCAGCAAGGTATATTGGATAAAGAATTGGATTTTTATGTAATTGACGCAACCAAAGTTGCTCAAGGTATTGGTTTGGGTAAACGTATTAATACTATTCTTCAAACATGTTTCTTTGCAATCTCAGGAATACTTCCTAAAGATGAAGCTATTCAGAAAATTAAAGATTTTATTGTTAAATCATATTCTCACAAAGGGGATAAGATTGTAAATATGAACTTTAAGGCGGTAGATAGTGCTTTGGATAATCTTTACCAAGTGAATTATCCAAAACAATTGACCAGTAACAAAGCAATGGTACCTCCGATTTATGGAGATGCTCCTGATTTTGTCCAACAGGTAATTGGTGAGATAATAGCAGGTAGAGGAGATGAATTGCCTGTAAGTGCATTCCCTGAAGACGGAACTTTCCCATTGGGTACGACAAGATTTGAAAAAAGAGATATTGCGGATGAAGTGCCGGTCTGGGATGCAGATCTTTGTACACAATGCAACAAATGTGTAGCTATTTGCCCTCATGGAGTTATCCGAGCAAAAGTTTATGACAAATCATTGTTGGAAGAAGCTCCTGTTACATTAAAACATACTCCTGCCAAAGGTCGTCCGTTTGATAAAGAAAATGAGGTATATACTCTGCAGGTATCTGTTTTGGACTGTACAGGTTGTAGATTATGTGTTGAAGTTTGTCCGGCAGTAAGCAAAGAAAATCCTGATTATAAAGCAATCAATATGGTTGATAAACTTGAAGTGGTAGAAGTGGAAAAAGTAAATTGGGACTTCTTTGATAAAAACCTTCCATGGTACGATAGAAAAAAAATTAATCCTACAAATATTAAAGCTGCAATGTTCTATGAGCCATTGTTTGAGTTTTCAGGAGCTTGTGCAGGATGCGGAGAAACACCTTATATCAAATTGATCACACAATTGTACGGGGATCAGATGATAATAGCAAATGCTACCGGTTGTTCTTCAATATATGGTGGAAATTTACCGACTACACCCTATGCTAAAAATAGTAAAGGAAGAGGTCCTTCATGGGCAAATTCACTGTTTGAAGATAATGCGGAATACGGATTAGGATTAAAATTGGCAGCGAATAAAAAAACTGAAAAAGCATTTTCTTTGCTTGAACAATTAAAAGATCAAATAGGTGAAGATTTATTTGATAGAATCTCAGGTAACTACGAAGAAAATGAAGAAGAAAAAGAAAAGAAGATTAATGATATTGAGGAATTGAATTCTATCTTAAAAGGAATCGATAATGATGCTGCCAGGGATTTATTGTACTTGTCTGATTATTTGAGAAAGAAATCAGTATGGATATTCGGTGGAGACGGATGGGCTTATGATATTGGTTTTGGCGGTCTTGATCATGTTTTGGCATCCGGTGAAAATGTAAATATCCTAGTATTGGATACTGAAGTTTATTCCAATACGGGAGGACAAATGTCAAAGGCTACTCCGATTGGTGCTGCCGCAAAATTTGCATATTCGGGTAAAAAGTTATCAAAGAAAGATCTTGGAATGATAGCGATTTCTTATGGTGATGTATATGTTGCTCAGATAGCAATGGGAGCTAAAGATGCTCAAACCCTGAGAGCTATCAGAGAAGCAGAAGCTTATGAAGGTGTATCATTGATTATAGCTTATTCACATTGTATAGAGCACGGATATGATATGGGAGATGGAGCTTCTCATCAGGAAGTTGCGATAGAAACAGGATTTTGGCCTTTGTACAGGTTCAATCCAACACAGGTTCAGGGCAAAAGGTTTAAATTAGACAGTAAACCTCCTGTAAGACCATTGGAAGATTTCATGTACTCCGAAGCCAGATTTACAAGGGTTCTTAAGCAAGATCCCGAAAGAGCTGGAATGCTTCTTGAACTGGCAAAAAAAGATATTGAAAAACGCTGGAGAGAATTGGAAGCTGCTAAAAGCTTATAGTAAAATATATTGATTGTGATTGCCCGGGAAGAATTATTTGAATTACATTCTATCCGGGCAGTTACAAATTTCAGAACAACTGACACCATAAGAAAAGTATAAAGTATAAAGTTCAAAGTTTAAAAATCACAAATCATAACTTACCCGAAAAATGATGTCGCATGGGAAGGTATTGCAAATTTATTTGCGATAAAACAAAATCCCATAGAAGCTTGTCCCGATTTTACATTGGTGATTATTTTATAAACAGACACTATTTAATATGCGTCGGGATTGCCGTAAATCAAATCTCTTAATCCGGTTCCTTTTAATTCTCCAATATCATAGGCAACTTTGAATTTTTCAATAGATAATTTTATATCCTGTTTAAGATCTTCATACTGTACCGGAAGTTTGGAAGAACATTTATTTATGTTTTTATAATTGTTTATAATTTTATAAAATTTATTGTAATATTTACTCCCTTGTTCTACAAAATTAGAGTACTTATTCAAAAAACTTAAGACTCTGTCAAGAGAAAATTCCATATTGGAAATAGCTTTAATAGCTTGTCTGTATTCTGGTGTTCCGGATTCTTTCTTAGCAAGTTTTTCAAGTTTATTTAAAAATTCATCCAAATGTTCATTGACGCTATCCCAATCATCTGTATTTCTGCATTCATCCAGATTTACTCTGTATTTTATTACTTTAGTATATTCGGTAAATAATTTGATAATATTATTTTTTAATGTGATATTGTTGTCTTTTAAAAATTCCGTTTCATAGTAAATAATATTCAAATCGGAATGCATTATTGCCGTAAAATCTAAAATGCAACTTATATTTTCTATTTCTTCTGTTCTTTTTGCTTTTTTCCCTGAACCGATAAATGCCGAAACTACTGTTGTGGCAAGACTGACGTAAATATTGCTTTTTAATATGTCAGGAATTTGAATACTTGATTTTGTTGTAATATTTTTAACAAGGCTTTCTTTTGACTTCACAAATTCTGGATATGAATTGGGATTTGAAATATTTGAGATATTCTGATAAGTATTCAAGGCTGTAAAGTGATGATCCAAATCCAATATTTTTTCATAAAGAAGTTTTATTAAATCCAAACCTTTTCTGTATCGGACTTTGACCAGCTTGTAATTGATTTTTAGTGTAGCTGAAGAAATTGCTCGTTCTATCTCATCTTTTTCCAATAATAACCTAAGTAATTCTTTTGAAGATTTATCCTTTTTGCTTAGTTCATTATTAATAAAATCCAATTTTTTGTAATATTGATTTATTTGATTATTATAATCGTCTTTTATTATTTTAACATTATCCCGAAGTTCTATAAATAATTCTTCCAGTGTCGGTGGAGACTTAGACAGGCTATTAGTGATATTAAATAACAGTATTACTGCAATAAATATTAATTGTTTCATCAGTTTAAATTTTTTATGTTAATAAATATAATAATCATTAGTCATGTTTGTTATTCCGGTTCTCCACCGGTGGAATTATCTCTTGTTCTCGATTATCTGTTTCATCTTTTTTAGATCCCGAATTATCATTTATAAAACCGAAATTTATTATTATTTCTTTATTATTATCAGTATCCGAAATCTTGTAGTTGCCGGGTTGAATCTGTGAATGATTTGCATCCAAACCTAATATTTCCATGACAGGAGCCGGTAAATCCAAAATAGAATCTACTCTAAATTTATTGTCCTGAAATAGTTGTAGAATTTTACTCACCGGTAATGAATTTTTATACAAACTCAATTTTAATGAATCATTATTATCTATAAAAAATTTACCGTAAAAAAGATCCGGTTCTCTCTCTTCGGTTTTAGAAACTATTTTTATATCATCTTTGCACCAATCTCCCGGGGTTGAACAAAGAAATCCATGCATAAAATCATCAAAAGATACTTCTACTGCACTACTGATATTCGAATTAATTTGTCCAATGACAGAACCGGTGAATAATACAAATAAAAATATATTTACATATTTCATAATTAATGGATTCTTTTAGTTATAAATTACTCTCCGTTTATCTTTCGAATTGAGAATCTTTAAGTTTAAACCAAACCGTAATAGAGTTACCGATTTTATAGAGTTTGGTTTAAAATGATTCTACCGGAGTAGTTACCTTTCACTAATAGTATGATGAAAAACACTGTTTTGTGACACAAATTTCAGATGTTTTTTCACATAAATTTATTAATTATATGTAAAAAGCAGTATAACAGGTATTAATACGAAGAAGAAAATATAACTTCAAGAGGTCTTTTCTATTCATTTTATAAAATTAGACATTAATGAGATATTGGAAGGTAATCATTTAGTATTTGTTAATACAATAAATTGTCTATGTCATTTTCAATATTAAGTTGAATACATTTATCCGGCATCCTGTCTGTAAAAATCCTTAATTTTAATTTTAATGACTTTAAAGACAGACTCGATGTATTTTTTTAATTTTTTTTGAGGATTAAGAATTAATAATTTATATCTTTACTTCAAAATTTAATTATGCGATTTATAGTTTTTTTCTTTATGTTTTCAAGTTGTCTTTATTCTCAAGTTGATAGTATTTATAATGATGATCCGGCTCAGTATATGCCTTTGGGAATGACACATGCACAATATCATTATTATGCGGATACCGGATTGGCAAATATTGATACAATGAGGCTAAATCCACCTTTTTGGTGGGTGGGGATGAAAAACCCTAAATTGGAAATATTGCTTTATGATCAAAACATAAATGATTATACTGTAAGAATTGATAATACTGTAGGAATAGAATTGGAGAAAGTAAAAAGAGTGTCGAATCCCAACTATTTGTTTATAGATATTAATATTTTACCGCAAGCTAAACCCGGGATATTCGATATTGTATTATATGGTAATAACAGAAATACAAAAAGATATAAATATGAACTTAGAAAGAGAAAAAATATGATTGAAAGAGGCTTGAGAAGTTCTGATTTCATATATCAGATAATGCCGGATAGATTTGCAAATGGAGATTATACCAATGATAATTTTGAGGATATGATGCAACAAGGTATAAATCGAAAAAAAATGTATTTCAGGCATGGTGGAGATATTCAAGGTATTATTGAACATTTGGATTATATAAAAAGTCTTGGAGCAAGTGCTATTTGGGCAACACCTTTGCTTGAAAACAATCAACCTTACGCTTCATATCATGGGTATGCCATTACTGATTTTTACAATATTGATAAAAGATTCGGGAATAATGAATTATATAAAAAAATGGTTTCCAAAGCTCATAAGAAAGGATTGAAAACGATTATGGATATTGTACTTAATCATTGCGGCAATGAAAATTGGTTAATGCACGATATCCCATCGTCAGATTGGATATATCAGTGGCCGGAATTTACCCGTTCAAATTTTCGTTCCTCTGTTGTAGCAGATCCTTATGTATCGGATTTTGATAGGGATAAACTAACCAAAGGGTGGTTTGATTATTCAATGCCGGATTTTAATCAATCCAATGATTTATTGGCGACTTATCTTATTCAAAATAATATTTGGTGGGCTGAATATACGCAATTGGATGGATATAGAATAGATACATGGTTTTTCCCAAATCAAGATTTTCTTTCCAAATGGGTGAAATCCATAAAAAATGAATTTCCCGATATCACTCTCTTCGGTGAAACATGGGTGCAGAATGAAAGTGTACAAGCTTATTTTACTAAAAATAATAAATCCGGTTGCAACAAGAATTTTAATCTTCCGGCAGTCTTGGATTTTCAACTGAATTTTGCTATTGAAGAAGCTTTGACAAAACCTCAAACATGGACAGGGGGAATTGCAAGATTATATTATACATTGGCGCAAGATTTTTTATATGACAATGCTTATAACAATATTATTTTTCTTGATAATCATGATAAAAGCCGTATTTTTTCAACTTTGGGAGAAGATATGGATAAATTGAAATGTGCTATTGGATTACTTATGACTTTAAGGGGAATACCGGCAATTTATTATGGTACGGAATTGCTTTTTAAAGGTGATGGCAAACCGGACGGAACAGTGAGGCAGGATTTTCCGGGAGGCTGGAAAGAGGATAAAATCAATAAATTCATAAAAACAGGTAGAAATCTTGAAGAAAATGATATTTATAATTATATAAGAAAATTGGCATTTTATAGAAAAGAAAATCCGGTTTTACAAACAGGCAAATTAAAGCATTTTATACCTGAAAACGGACTATATGTTTATTTTAGATATAACAAAGAAAAAACGATAATGATAATTTTGAATACCGGTGATAAGCTGCAAGTCCTTAACAAAAAAAGATATGGGGAACTCCTTGGCAATCATATAAAAGCTAAAAATATAATAACAAATAAAATCATAAACCTGAATGATATCAAAATTAAGAAAAACAATATTTTGATATTGGAATTGATTTGATTAAT
The DNA here is from genome assembly GCA_026985735.1 of Saprospiraceae bacterium. Taxonomy (GTDB): domain Bacteria; phylum Bacteroidota; class Bacteroidia; order Chitinophagales; family Saprospiraceae; genus JADJGA01. The sequence continues at coordinate 8,526 of JALSPW010000033.1, read as the reverse complement.
ATTGATTTATTATGTGAATATCTTGGATGCATTATTTGGATTTTTTATATAGATTGAACGATGCTTTGAATATGTCAGTAAAATAAATATCAACTATAGCTTAGGTTTTTTGAAAAAATGAAACTAAATTTGCAGACTTTTATCATTCCAGGTATTTCATGTGTTTACTTTTTATTCATTTAGAAACTATTTATTTTACCGGATTGATTTATTTTAAATTGTTAAAGATATAATAAAATTAAACAAACATGAATATTTTAATCATAAAATACACTAATACCAAACTGCTACCAATATGTTGATTATAAAAACTAATTTTTTTTTATATTTTACCATCTTGATAAAGGTTTGGTATAAGAAATACGATTAAAATATTCATAAGAGTTCCTGAATGTGTTGTAAATTATTATTATATTCTTTTAGGAATAAAAATTTTAAACAGATGAACAAAATAACTGAAAGTGATTCTTTGTACAGACATTTGGAAAAAATGTCAACAAGAGAATTGTTGGTAAATATTAATAATGAAGACAAAAAAGTACCCTTTGCCGTGGAAAAAGCTATTCCCCAGATTGAAAAGGCGGTGGATGCGATTTATTTAAGAATGAAAAACGGAGGAAGATTGTTTTATATCGGGGCAGGTACCAGTGGCAGATTAGGAATTGTGGATGCTTCGGAAATTCCCCCTACTTTTGGTGCTCCGTATGATCTTGTTATTGGGATAATAGCAGGTGGGGATGAAGCGATTCGTAAAGCTGTTGAATGGGCAGAGGATGATCCTCATCAAGCTTGGAAAGATATGAAAAAATTTGATATTGACAGTGATGATTTTGTAATTGGAATAGCTGCTTCAGGGACAACTCCTTATGTTATAGGAGGTTTGGCAGATGCTCGTAAAAATGGTGTTGGTACTGCAAGTATCAGTTGCAACCCAAATTCCAGAGTATCTCAAAATGCGGATTTTCCGATAGAGGTTATAGTAGGTCCTGAATTTGTAACAGGGAGTAGTAGAATGAAAGCAGGAACAGCTCAGAAACTTGTTTTAAATATGATAACGACATCTGTAATGATCAAAATGGGACATGTCGAAGATAATAAAATGGTGGATATGCAGATTACTAATGAGAAATTAAGAGATAGAGGAACAAAAATGATAATGAAAAAAACAGGAATCCGGGATTATAGGGAAGCAAAAGAATTATTGTTTAAGTACGGTAGTGTAAGAGAAGCAGTTAGGAGATTTAAAAGTTGAGATTATGATAATATATTTTTTATAGTCAGTATCTTAGTGGTAATCTTGGATAAATATTATTCAAATATCAAATCATTTCGTATTAAAGTGAGGTTACTGCTTCATAATCTTTATAATAATAAAAAATACCCTGTTTGAATTGTATCATGCAGGGTATTTCTTATTATTACTAAAAAATTGCAATCAAAGATTGTAAGACAATCCTATATTATAATATGATTGTAGTTTATCTGATTCCAAAGCGGAATTTCTTAATCCAAAACCTATTCCAATACCTATACCATGAAAAGAAGGTAAGGATAAAGTGTTATTCCATGTATATTCATTAAGGCTGGGATCAGATTTTCCATATTCTAAAAATCCTGTAAAATCAGTTGACCATTTTACACCTTTATAAATATTCGTAAAATAGCTTGCAAATACTTTTGCTCCCAAGGCTTTTTGAGTTTCCAAATTTCCTTTCTGAAATACAATATGATAATTCAGAGGGTGAACGGAAAAAACAAAATTTGGAATATTATGAGGTGTCCAAGTGATTCCGGTTCCAACATCAAGAATGCCGGGATTATTAAAATTGTTTACTATTGAGGAATTATATTGTCCCAATGCAGATAAGGCAAAATCCTTATTTAATTTATACCCGTATAAAGAAACTATTGAAAAAATATCAGCTACATTATTGTATTTCTGCTCGTCTTTTGGGGTCTCTTCTGAATTCAATACGAGTTTTTGCCATCCAACATTGATGATTCCCTCATTTCTCCAAAAATATTTTGGTTTTTCAATAATAGCACTTCCTTTAAATATACCGCTAATATTTGAAACTTGAGAATTAGGGTTTGTTTGCTTTACCCAATTCTGAAAACCCGCTAAGGTGAATCCTAAAACCCCACTGGAATTGAATCGCCAGCTTGAAGCATGGTCGATTTGTTTTTTCATAGTAGCAATTTCGCTTTTTAAAATATCTACTTCACCTTGTTTTTGTTTGGCAATAGCAGTTTTTTCAGCAATTTTTGCTTTTAGCTCATCAATATTCACTTTTTGGGCTATAAGAAAACCGGAGGAAAAAATTAGTGCAAATAGTATAAAAAATTTTTGTTTCATGTTTTTAGATTTTATGTAACTGCTCATATAGAGTATATTTGAGATGAAAAATAACATTTTTCAGTTAAAATACCCCCTCCAGAGTAGTTATGATTACGTTAATAAATACTTATTTAGGACAAAGATACAAAAAAAACAAAAAAAAAATAAAAAGCGAAAAAAATAATTAAATAGTGTCTGTCTATAAAGTGCTTGAATATAAAAAAATAATCTTATCAAAATATTTATTTTTTAATAATTAAGCACTTCAAAGAATATCTTAAATAATAAGTTGAATGTTTAATTGAAAAGTTTTTCTGTTAAAAGATCTTTAATAGATATTATAATCGCTTCAACTTCTATTGCATCTATTTTTTTAACTTTAGCTATTTCATCTATTTCCATGTGTTCGAAAAAATACAAATCATATATAGATTGATATCTAAGAGGAAGTTTTATCAATTCATCATAAACTCTGTTTTTTAATGCGGTTTTGTCTTTTTCCAGTTTTTCGATAAATTCATTTTCTCCTTTTGATGCGATTATTATTTCTTCTATGCCGAAGTCCGTATTATAATCATCCAATTCGTCGGTCATTACCAGATCAAATCCACCGTCAATTGTAAATTTTTCTTCCAATTGACCTAGTTCGTTATTTACAAGTTCTTCATAACTAATATTTTCCTTTTTGTTTTTATCCAAAATGTCGTTGAGGATATTATCGGCTTCTTTAATCAACCAGATATTGATATCTTTGATATTTTCGATATCACTATTGAAAATAGTGTGAACTTTTAATACGACTTCATTTACAATGTCTTTAGGGTCCACATTGCTCAATGATTTCAGATTTGCCAATTTTGCAGAAATAATTCTTCTGTTGATATATCCTTTTAGTCCATGTAGGAATACAGGAATAATAGTTTTAAATAATTCTGTTTTTTCTTTATCGGATAAATTTTTAAGGTTTTCTTTATCCAAGGCAAGTTTTTCAAAAAATTCGTTTTTTTTGTCAATGGCATATTTGGTTCTTATGTTTTTTATTTCTTTAGCTACTTTTTCAGTAAAATTATAAAAAACCTTAGGAACAATATCTTCAATGATTTCACCTTCCCTTTCAATTGAAATAATACCGGTATTCAAATTTGCCGATACTACAATTTTTATGATTTTATTATCTTCGTAAGAAATAGTAACTTCAATATCATTGGATTTACGATATTTTTTTGGTATGAAACTCATTTTTTTTATGAATTTTTCCAAATGTTTTTCAAGATAATTTCTATCTTGACTATTCTCCAATTTATCTAAATTTCTAACCCTGTATTCCATAGCTTCTTTTTTTAATTGAAAAATAATGAGTTGGATTTTAAAAATGTAGATTATTATCTAAATCAAAGCAAAGTGGATATTTGAAGTACATTTGTTACGATACTGCGGAATTATTTCATATAAAATTGATGATTTTATTCCACAAAGTTCCTGTTAAACAGGATTGTATATTGCGAACTTATCTTTAACTGGTGTCTGTATATAAGGTGCTTAAATTAATAGACAGATACCAATTTGTACCTAAAATAAACCTACAATGCTGAGTTTGGTAATAATGAACCTTTTCATACCTGACTCAATAATGATTTTCAAAGTTAAAGTTATATAAAAAAATTGATAATGGCAAATTGTTTGTGTTTTTTTTCATTTTTTATTGCTTCTTAATATAAGTTTATAAAAAGTTTAATTTAAAAAAATAAAGATTTTATGTGTGGATAATCTTTAATTTTTAGTAATTGCGAGTTTTTTAATATATTCCTGAATAATATTTGAAGTATTTACAGGATTATCATCTTCTATCTGCAATTTGAATATTTTTTCTTTTTCTCTCTTATTTAGACCATGCAAATATGCTTTATCATAATAGTCAAGGGTGATTTTAGCTACTTTTGAATAATTTTTGTTCTCTAAAGCCTTTATTGCATTTTGATAATTAAGTCCACCCAATCGTTTTTTTATTTTTTCAATTGCATTTTGCAATAGTTGGTCATTGTATCCCGAATATTCTTTTACCAGCCTATTGATTCTTAATGTTTTTGGTATTTCAATAAATAATACCGGAGCATTTCTAATTTTTGAATAGATACTTTCAGGTAGGTATATACGTCCGATATTTCTGCTTTCATCCTCAAGCCAAATATGTTTATCAAAGTCCAATTTTAACCATTCGTCTCCCAGATTATTTTCAAATTGTTCTGTTGTGGGTTGTGGATTTTGTCCTATAAACCCGAATGCACTTCCCTTGTGGTGGGCAAATCCTTCAAGGTCGATAACTTGAATGTGCTTGCTCATTTCTTTAAGTATTTCCGTTTTGCCGCTTCCGGTATATCCACCTAAGACAATAATTTTTTTTGTGTTTTCAAATAAAGAATGAATATGTCTTCTATATGCTTTATAACCACCTTCCAATGTATATGATGAGATACCTGCAGAATTAAAAAGCCATGCCATGCTACCACTTCTCATACCTCCTCTCCAACAATAAACGAGGAGTTCATTTTTGTCAGCAATTTTTTTAGCTTTACGCACATAATCTGCCATTTTGGGTCCTGTGTATTCCAGAGCTTTAATAAATGCCGCTTCTTTACCCTCATGTTTATATAATGTACCGACAACAGCCCTTTCTTCATTGTTTAGCAAAGGTATATTGTATGCACCGGGTATGTGTCCTTGATTAAATTCGGCGGGAGTCCTAACGTCTATTACCGGAGTTTTTTTTCTTTGTAAAAGGAATTCTTCAATACCAAGTTTCATCTGTTTAAAATTTTCATTCGAAAAGATAAAAAAAAATTGTGATTAATCAGGAATTTCTATAAATTTTTTATCATATTTTCATATATGTTTTATGATAAATAGAATTTATGTTCGTTTTATGTAAATTTCCATTTTTATAACAAAGATATGTGATAAACTGTAAAGTTCAAAGTATAAAATGTAAAGTTCAAAAGAAAAAAGAAAAAACCGGAGAGGGTAATCTCTCAATCTTTAGGGAGATTTTCTATTGCTTTATATTTGATTTTCAAAGTCCATCCGTAAGTTTTTAATATGGATTTTAGCAATTCCAAATGCTGTGTTAGCTGTTTTTGTGCTTTGATAAACAAATCGCTTTTCAAAGCGGTATTTTTTATAAATGATTTTGCTTGTTTATTCATTTTATTGTAATCTTCATTGCTAAATGAATTGAAAGTCCCTTCTGTAATATCATAGTAATCCAAATCGTGATCAATCGAAATGATTTTCGGATAAGGAATATTCAAAATACTGACAGTTTTATTTTTTTCATCAATATTTATTGCGATATTATCTAAATCAAAACCCGTTAGAACCTTTGCTTTAATTCTAATCAATGCTTTTTTTTGAAACGGACTAATATCAAAACCATAGTATTCTTTGTAACTATAAATATCAGAAAAATAGCCTTCTACCGTACCGAGTTTTAAAACACTTTTAACTTGTTCAAGTATGGATTCTTGGGTGATTTCGGTTTTTTTATCTATATATTTATATTTAAAACCCAAATACCAGGAAATCCCCGATAAAAAAACAAGTAAAAATATAAAAATAATATATTTATTGATTTTTGCCACTATGGTTAATAACAACAAAATTTGATAAATAGTATAGATATACTTTGTTTTTTTCTAAGCTATAAGTTTTGAACAACTGACTCATATTAAAAAGAGTTTTAATAACAGATAGAATATGAGGTGATTAATTGAGAATTGAGAATTAAGAGTTTAAAAAGCAAAAGATAGAAGGAATAAATGGTGAGGATAAAAGAGAAAGACAAAAGTAAAAAGCAAAAAAAAGGTGTTTTCAAAAAGAAAACACCTTTTATAAATTTTCGTTTTATTTATTTCACGACATTAAATTTCTTTCCTACCATAAAGGCATGGTTGGATACACTAAGGAAATAAGAACCTGCTCTTAAACCCGAAATATCCAGTTTTAAAATATTCTCTGCACTTACTCGTTTTTCCAATACTTTTCTGCCACTCATTTCGAATACGGTCAATAAGACATCTCCGGTTGCATTTAGTTTTGATAAATCAACATTTAAATCATGAATAGCAGGGTTTGGATATATACTTATTACTTTGGAATCCAATAAATTGATAACGGCTGAAGATTTCGCAAATGCATATTCTCCTGTAGCACTATTGAAAGTGACATCCCAAACGCCTTCAGTACACCAAATATTCGGACCATCTTGAGTACCTGTACCTGAAGGAAAATCACGTGCGCCCCAATTTACCGACCAGTCTGTATTTGCTCTGAATTTTATACCGCTATCACTTGCCGTTGTATCAGCAGTAGTGAGGTTTATTCCGGTTCCTGTCCACAACTGATCATCATCGGGAGATACAGTTAGATAATAATCGAAATTTGGAGTATCGTCAGGCCATGCACCGAAAGGACCGTCTTTTCCTACTATAGAAATCTGGTCATAAACAACAAATACTTCAAAATTATATTCTCCCGATAAAGAATTGAAAGTAACATGATATTTTCCCGCTACTACCGGAATGGTTGCTCCGTCTTGAACTCCTGTTCCTGTAGGAAAATCTCCTGATCCCCAATTTACACCCCAATCGTGATTTGCTCTGAATTTAGCATCCCCGTCTATTAATTCCACATCAAGTCTCCAAGTGGTTGAATCGGGATCCGGAATCATATCAGTATCTGTACTCCATCCTCCGGGTGTTGCTGAACCGATTAGACTGATATTATCATATTTAACCAATTCAAGGAAGTTGAAATCTAAAGTTTTTGTGTTGAAAGTCACTCTATAATCTCCTGCTGTTACTACAAGATTAGCACCTCCGGGAATACCTGTTCCCGATGGAAAAGTATTTAAAGAGTCTCCCCCCCAATTGACTGCCCAATCATGATTTGCTCTGAATTTTAGTTCACCGTCAGTAAGAGTAACATCAATTTGCCATAAATCCGGATTATTGGGATTTTGATTTAAATCAGTGTCGGCATCCCAACCACCTGGAGTCGCAGAACCAATAATGCTTATATTTTCAAATTCCACTACTTCCGTGAAATTGTATTCTCCTGTCAAAGTGTCAAGGGTAACATGATATTTTCCTGCTTTTGGAATAGGAATATTAGCTCCGTCTTGTACTCCTGTCCCACTGGGAAAATCACTGGATCCCCAGTTGACAGCCCAATCGTCATTTTTTCTGAATTTTGCATCACCTACTATCAAATCAATGTCTATAAAAAAACCGTGTTCGGTTGTATCTCTAAACATGTTGGTGTCTTTGTCCCATCCTCCCGGTGTGGCACTACCGATAATACCTATTGGAGATTCAACTTCAAAAACATATTCTCCCGTGCATGAATTGAAAGTAATATGATAATCTCCGGCAAATACCGGAATATTTGCTCCTCCCTGCACTCCTGTTCCGGTAGGAAAATCACTCGAGCCCCAATTTATAGCCCAATCATTATTTGCTCTGAATTTTACTTCTCCTTGTGCAAGGGTAACATCCAATGTCCACAAACAAGTATCACTGGCATCTTGAACCATATCAATATCAGAATCCCAATCATTTGGTGTTGCGCTTCCGATTAGTCCTACTGTGGTAACTTGTGCAATAGTTGAAAAACTCAACATCATTCCTAAAATAATAAAAAGTAATTGTCTTTTCATAATGTAATTTAATTTTTAATTAATAGATTAGCAAATGCATTTCAGGTATGTATTAAACCCAAATACATATACACACAATTTAAGACCTTTTATTTTATAGGCCTTTTATAATAAATTCATGGAATATTGATAAAAAAATATCGCATTAATATTCATCCAATTAATCGAAGAAAATTAATACAAAGTCAAAATTAATTATTATTTTTGAAAAAAAAATATATTTGCGGGTTAATTTTTTAATAAATTTTTTAATAATATGAAACAAATGAAATTATATTTACTGATATTAGCTCTATTACCGGGCATTATTTTTGCACAAAAAACAATAACTGGTAATGTGAAAGATGCAGGGACTAAGGAGCCTTTGATAGGTGTTTACATTGTTTTGAAAGACTCTGCGGCTGTTGGCACAGTAACGGATTACAATGGAGATTATAGTATTAAAGTACCAGAGGGTTTTAACACACTTGTTTTTAGT
>JALSPW010000032.1 GCA_026985735.1 Saprospiraceae bacterium | reverse complement strand
AGGGTCATGTGATGTAATTATGTTTTCATCGGATAAGGGGGCGACATGGACATATTTAAACTCGGAGGGAAGTGTAATTGATATAGATATTGTGCCTAATTCAAATGAGAGCAAAGCTTATTATTTAACTTCGAATAAGATATATGTTTTTGATGCGGTTATCAAGGAATATAATCAGATTAGTGATGATAATTTACAGTTATCAGCAGGAAGATTTAGGTCTATTATTATAAGAAATAATACGATCTACTTGATATCTAATGGATCAATTCACAAGGCAACTATTGGAGATTATCAATGGGAAAAATTCACTGATTTTGAATTTGGAAATGATTATGTAAGATACACCGACATTACTGAGAATTATATTTGGGTTGGGACGGATAAAGGTAAAATAATTAAAGTGAATATCGCGGACGGTACAAAGACTGAAACCAAGGATTTTGTTACCAGAATAGGAGCTTTAGAGATGGTCAACGATAATTTGGGTTATATAGTAGTAAGTGGATTGTCCAATATTCAAAAAACAATTGATGGAGGATTTCAATTTTCACCTTTGGGTAATATGCCGGAAACAATCAATCCTGTAGCTTGGGGTGAAGATTTGGTAATGTCTATTAATACAAATAGGTTTTATGTTTCAAGTGATGGAGGGCAGACATCTACTTATACTCCGGTTCCTCAGGATGGTTATACGAATTTGATTTCAGCTTATCAAATGACATCTGAAGGAGTATTGTATCTGGCAGGAAACTCCGGAATGGTGATGAAAACAGAAGATTTTGGACAAACATTTATTCATCTTAATGCATTTAAAAGGGAAAATTTACAGGATATCGAATTTAACACAGTTGGGGAAGGATATGCTGTCGGTGGTAATTCTACAATAATTCATACTATAGATAAAGGGAAAACATGGAATCCTGTGGATCTGAGTTTAAGCGATGAAGAAACTTTCATACAGACAGTAATTTCGGTTAATCAAAACAGGTTTTTAATCGGTCATAATAGAGGAATATCAATAATAGATAATGGTATTGTACTTAAGACAATTTCCGGTTCATGTGATTTGTTATTAAAAAGTATAACAGGTGATTATTTAATGGCAATCAGACAAGTTGGAGGAGATTATGTGGTAAGCAAATCAGCAGATGGAGGTGATAGTTGGGTTAATAAAATTAATTTGCCAACATATCCTAATGATTTGCAAGAGTCTGCTTCAGGTCAGATATTCATACCCGGAGAAGCCGGTACTTTTATCACGAGTAAGGATGGAGGTGAAACCTGGAGTATTATCAATGTAGAAGGGATTGATAAGAGAATACAGAAATTAAAGTTTTTAGATGAGGATTTGGGGTTATTATCTACAGGTAATAATCTTTATATAACAAAAGATGGTGGTAATACCGCACAAATATCTACAACGGATTATTCAATTTCAAATATTTATTTATTTAATGAAAATCATTTTATGATAACTACAGGATTGGCTGGTAAGACAACTATTAAAGAATCTATCAATGAAGGGACATGGGAGACAACAGGTTCCTATTGTGCCAAAACCAATAAAAGTTATTATGATGGTGATAAAACAGTGTGGTTGGCACAAGAAGGAGGTCATATAAATAAACATACAATTTTAGATATTTCTTCTACTAAAACAATTCATAGCAAAAATAAGCTGAAAGTGTTCCCAAATCCAATCTTTTCCGGACAATTAATGCAAATCGATTCCGAAATAGAATTTGAACAAGGAAAAATTATCGAATCAACAACAGGAAGAGTTATCAAAAAATTGAGCAGCATTAATAATAATCAAATAAATACGGGAACATTGAATAGCGGATTGTATATTTTGGAAATTTCTAACATGGAAATGAGAGAATATATAAAATTTGTAGTTTATTAGAAAAGTATCACTTCATCAATTCAAAGATCTTACTAAGAGCCATGTGGCGATTTGAAACACCCATCTTGGAATAAATACTTTTAAGATGGGTTTTTACTGTATTTACTGAAATATAATAGTCTTTTGCCAGTTCTTGGTTCGTTTTACCTTTGAACAATCCGGATAAAAGATCGTATTCACGAGATGTTAAAGAATCTATTGTTAGTGAATTTATTTTTTTTATATCGGGAAATCCTTTTTCACCTTGTTCTTGTAGCCGGTATGAAGCTAATTCAATGGCACTATATAATTCTCTTTCAGAAAATGGCTTCAAGATATATCCAAATGGAAGTGTTGTTTTCACAAAGTCAATAGTACATGGATCTGCGTATGAAGTGAGATAAATAAAAGGTATTTTATATTTCTTATTTAAAATTTTTGCTATGTCAATCCCTGAAAGTTCACTGTTTAATTCTATATCCAACAATACCAAGTCCGGATTTCTGTTATGTATCATATCAAGTGCTGTAGTGCTGTCATAGGCGATACCAATAATTGAATATTCCAATTGCATCAGGCTAAATTCAATGTCTTTGGCAATTAATGCCTCATCTTCCACTATTAAGATTTTAAGTTTAGTCATTTATGTCGTTTTTTCTAATTTTTATAAATATCAGGGATAACAATAGTTGCTTTGGTTCCTTTATTTGATTCGATACGAAAAATTCCGTTCCATTTTTTCAACAAAGCATCGATCAATGTAAATCCAAAAGTGTTGTCATTTGAAAAATCATTTTTCTTATCAAATCCTACACCGTTATCAATAATTTCAAGTTTAATCTTTTTATTTTCTTTTCCGAAATTTATTATTATTTCGCCCTTCATATCACCGGGGAAAGCATATTTTAGAATATTCGTAAATATCTCATTGAAAATTAATCCTAAGGGAATAACTCTATCAACATCCATTTCTATTTTTTGAATATTAAAAACGGTTTTAATTTTTTCTTCCGGAATATGATAAGCTTCGAATAATTCCTTCACTAATTTTTTAAAATATTCATCAAGAGAAAGATTTATCAAATCGTCTTTTTGATACAAAAACTGATGTATTAATGACATTGCTCTGACCCGGTTTTTCCCATCTAAAGATACTTGTTTTGCTTTTTTATCCTTGATGTATTTAGATTGCAAATTCAATAAACTTGAAATAAGCTGTAGATTGTTTTTTACTCTATGATGAATTTCCTTCATTAGTATTTCTTTTTGCTTAAGAGCTTTTTCTATTGTTTTATTTTTTTCTCTAACTTTATAATATGTAACGCCTAAGAATAAAAGAAATATGAAACCAATAAATCCTCCCCCAAGAATAAGAAATTTTTCTAGCTTCTCTTGTTTTAATTTATTTTGATAAAGATTGTTTTTTGTCTCTAATAATTCTATTTGTTTTTGTTTTTCTTTGGAATGATATTGTGCTTCAAGATTGAAAATATTCTGGGCAGTTTTGAATTTTAGTAAAGAATCTTGTAGTTCATGATATTCTTCTGTATATAGTAAACTTTTTTTATATCTTTTCCTTGTTCTTTCTAGCAATGCATAGGTTTTAAACAAGTCAATTTTGAATATAAGTGATTTTTGATTTTCGATTAAATTTTTAGCTGAGTTTAGATCTGAGTCTGCAATTACTAAATTATTTTTTTTAATATTATTTTCAGCTTTAATTAAATAGTATTTGGCTTTTGATAGTTTATTCTTTACATTGGGAAGATAATTATTTGCCAGGGACAGATAATTATTTACTTCCTTATTTTTTTCTTGTTCTAATTTCAATTCAGCCAGGAAAACATAAACGTTAAATATATCATTTTTGATTTTTGATTTTTGATAACTTTGTAATGCGATGTTAAAAAACTTTTCCGCTTTTATAAAATTACGGTTTCTTAGAGCTATTTGTCCTCTAATAACAGCAATGATTCTGTCATCTAATTTATATTTATTTTTTTTAGCAATTTCATGGGCTTTGGTAATATAATACTTTGCTTTTTCAAGATTATCAATCTGTAAAAACAATTTTGAGATTTTCACCAAATCTATAGTTTTTGGTAGTTGTAATTTTTTTGGTCTTACCTCACTGGATTTAATCAATATTTTAATGGCATTGATATAATTTCCCTTTTTTAAATAAAAACTTGAATATCTAAAATAAACTGAAGAAAGAGTTATACTGTCATTGATTTCTAAAGCTTCTTTTACGCTTTGATCTAATAACCTTAAAACTTTTTTATCAGGATAGTTAAGTTTACTCATAGTTTCTGCTTTTCCTATAGTAGCCCTTATCCTATCTTTTATTGTAAGTGTATTTATATCCAGTATACTATCATAATATTTTATTGACGAGCTATAATTTTTTGTTAATTGATACATCATGGCTCTGGCGAAATAAGCTTTTGTAAGTGTTGTATCATTTTTAAATTCTTTGGAAAGTGCGATGATGTTATTGGATACTTTATAAAAACTATCTCTATTTGTCATCATCAATTTTTTAGATACAATCATTAATGAATCCAATTTTGGTTGAGAAAAAAGATTAGAATGTATAACTAAAACACTGATAAACAATAAGAATCTTAACATAATTTATAAAATTTTCACTAAAGCTATGAAAAGAATATTATAAAAAAAATAATTTCTCATAATCTAATTGTTATTTGGCGACATATAATCAAAGTTACATTTTAAAAATGTTGCAATTTACAGAACATATATTTTTTGTAAAACACCCAAATGGGTGATATGTAATTAATAAATTGAATACTGTATTTAAAATGCTTTAATTTTTAAAATATATGAAAAAGGTAACTCCTCAGGTATAATCATTATGGCTTAAAAATTTGCAAAAAGATCTTGAACTCCTTAATCGCAAAGAGGTCGATAGGCCTTTTGCCCGGAGAAAACCCCTAAAATATCACCCCAAAGTATGATGAATACCTCTTAAAACCGGAATATCTTTGTAATTGGATTAAATAAAAATAATATAAATATGAGAACTAAATTTTTTATACTGTTTGCGATATTACTTATACCGCTTTGTTTTTTTGGTCAATACA
>JALSPW010000031.1 GCA_026985735.1 Saprospiraceae bacterium | reverse complement strand
AGATTATCAATTTGAAAATCCGGCTAAACCATATATTGAGAATATACCTACTGAAACTGCAATTAATTCTGCAAGTGATATTAATATCAATTTTTACGGTATTAAGATGGGAGATATTAATAATTCTTTGGAGATGAGAAGTGGTGAAAGTTTAGTTTTCGCAACGGAAGCAGTCAATGTACCGGAAGGAGAGATTGAGGTACCTGTATATGCTGAGAATTTTAATGATATCAGTGGTTTCCAATACTCCATTAAATTTAATAATTCCGTATTGGGTTTTGTAGGTATCGAACCTGGAGAATTGAAAATTAATAATTCCAACATTGGTGTTAGAAATATTAAAAACGGTATTTTGACAATGAGTTGGGATAATGCAAATGGACAAACCGTAAGTCCGGATCAGGTATTGTTTACACTTAAATTCAAAGCTAATAAAGCGGGTAAATTACAGAATTTGTTAGCATTGACTTCGGATATTACGAGAAAAGAGGCATATACTGCAGATCTTAATGTGATGAATACCAAATTGAAATTCAGAAATGCTGAAGCAGATGAATTTGTATTATATCAGAATTCACCGAATCCATTCTCAGTATATACTGATATTAACTTTAATTTACCGGAAAATTCAGAAGCTAAGTTAAGTATTTATGATTTGACCGGAAAAGTTATTAGAGTAATAAACGGTCAATTTAATAAGGGAATGAATACAATCAGAATTAAGAAGTCGGATTTGAATGTTGCGGGTGTATTGTATTACAGATTAGAGACTGAAGGTTTTACTGCTACGAGAAAAATGGTAATAATCAAATAAGAGAATATATTGGATAGTAGTTCCGGTTTTTTCCGGAACTTACTATTCATTTAAGTAATATTGTTTACTGTTAATTTTTGGGATGGGCTCCTTATCAAGAAGTTGAAAGGAGTCTTTTTTATTTTTGTATGTATTTTATATTATTCAGGGGCAATAAAGGGTACTACAAATTGTGTTTTTAGTATTTTTTCCTCTTTTGGAACAAAATGGATAAATTTTATGTTTGGTTAATAAAAATAGATATATGCGTAAGAAAAAATTATCATTTAAGGATTTGATAAAGAGTAAAACTCCCGTTATTGTTGATTTCTCTGCCGAATGGTGTCAGCCATGTAAAATACAAAAACCTATTTTGCAAAGATTGGCAAAAGAGGAAGCGGGAAAAGTAAAAATAATCACTATTGATGTGGACAGAAATCAAGCTATTTCTCAAAAATATAAAATAATGAGTGTGCCTACACTTGCAATATTTAAAAACGGGGAAGTATTGTATCGTCAAGCAGGTGTTCATCAGTTAAATCAACTTAAACAACTGGTTGATAAATTTGCAAATTAGTATCTGTCTATAAAGTGCTTGAATTTTAATGATTTTATAGACAGACACTAATTATGTGAATAGAGTTTTTTCGTTAAATATTTTTTATATCTTCTTAGCTCTATTCTGGTTTTGATATCCTTGTTATTATCGGCTTTTTTCAGTGTTTTATTTATTCTGCGATATGCATCTTTATAGTGGTTAGTGAGAACAAGTATTTTGATTAGAAAAATATTGTTTTGTTTGGTTTTATTTTCATTAAATAACTTTTTGCTAAGGTTGTAACAGATTTGATTGGAATTGTTATTATCGTTTTTTTCGGTGTATATGGATTTTATGAAATCCCGTTTTAAACTGTCTGTAGTTAATAAATCGAAATATAATTGAGCGTATTTATTATATTTTTTTAAATCCTGTTTTGATCGGGCTTTTTTAAGTTTTTTGAATATTTTTTCATTTTTGTTTGAATACACATTATGATTTTTATACATAAATGACTTTGGATTTTTACTTTTTTCTAAGGCTATTTCACCCAATCTTAACAATCGTTTTACATTTTTAAAACCTTTTGATTCTAAAATAATATTTCCTTCCGTATCAATGAATAGAAGGGTAGGGTAAGCGTTTACCTTATAATACAATGAAAAAACAAGTCCACGTAGGTCTTCCAAATTAATGGAAAGATTAATAAAACGATTATTATAGAAATCTCCCACGGTACTCTGAGGGAAAATTTCATTTTTCAATTTTTTACATGGATGACACCAAGGAGTATAGGCATCTACAAAAATTATTTTCTTTTCTTTTTGGGCTAAAAGCAAAGCTTTATGCCAGGAACCTTCAAAAAAATTTATTCCTTGAGCTTGAGTAAATGAAGATAAGGTTATATAAATAAAAAGCAAAAATATTTTTTTCATCTCAATTAAATTTTAGGGGATATCAATTTTTCCAGTAAGTAATTAGTCATCATGGTATATAAATGATATCTGGTGCCTTTTCCTTCATATATTCCATGTGTTCTGTTTGGATAAGACATCAATTTGAATTGCTTGTTGTATTTTATTAATTCATTGATTAATGCTTCGGTATTTTGATAATGAACATTATCATCTCCGGTTCCGTGAACCAACAATAAATTGCCTTGTAGATTTTTGGCAAATGTCAGCGGAGATCCCTGTTTGTAATCTTCAGGATTTTCCTGTGGCAATCCCATGTATCTTTCTTCATAAATATTATCATAATAGAGCAAATTTGTGACAGGTGCTACCGAAATTCCCGTTTTATATATTTCGGGATATCTGAATAATAGATTTAGTGTCATAGAGCCACCGCCAGACCATCCCCAAACAGCAATTTTAGAGGTATCGACAAACTTCCATTTCAATATTTCTTTTGTAGCCATTGCCTGATCCCTCGAATTGATAATTCCGATATTTCTGTAAATAGATTTTCGCCATTCCCTGCCTTTTAGGCATGGAGTTCCTCTATTGTCAAGCGTTATAACAATTATATTTTTTTGTGAAAGCATAAGGTGCCATATATTTGGCCATTTATTTAAAGCGGTTTGACCCCAGGGTTCTCCATATACATAAAATAAAACGGGATATTTCTTTTTAGGATCAAAATCAGGAGGTTTTATCATATATCCATCCATATCAATTCCATCGACAGTTTTTATATCGAAAAATTCTATTTTACCAAGTTTTAGTTTGGAAATATTGTTTTTTAATTTTTTATTTGTTATCAAATTAGCAAGAACTTTATGTTCCGGTAATTCGATCATATTTTTCACCGGAATATTCTTAACCGAACTAAATGTCTGAATTGCGTATTTGAAATCCGGAGAAATATCATATAGATTTACCCCTTTAAAATTAACCGGAGTAATTCGTTGCATGTTTATTCCATTTAAATTTATAGAATATAGATATCTCTCTGTAGAATTACCGGGAGAAGCATTGAAATATATTTTTTTATGTTTTTTGTCATATCCGTATAATGCGGCAATGTCATAAGAGCCGGAAGTGATTAATTTTTCTTTACCTGATTTGACATTGACATTATAGATATGTCTCCAGCCGTCTTTTTCGCTTATCCACAGGAAGTTTTTGTTTTTATTAAAAAATATAATATCCGTAGGTTCCCATTTTGTCTGAGTGATATCAGACCAATCGATATCTATCCAGGCATTGTCACTATCGCTGTAAAAATTTGATATGTAATTATTTTTTACATCATAAAGCCAAAGCTTATTAGTGTTTTGTTTTCGATTCAGTTGTTGCAAGACTATTTTATTTTCATTTTTAAGCCATTGTAGTCTTGGTAAGTAATTTTGTTTAGTATCTCCAGGTATAGGAATCCATTTGATATTTTTGTTAATCAATTGAATGATTCCTGTTTTTACAGATGACGGGTCATAGCCTGTTTTAGGGTATTGTACAGGTATGATTCTACTATAAACGGAATCGGTATTATTGATCATATAAAAATCTCTGATGCCGGAAGCATCTACTTGCCAAAACGCAATATATTTATCATCATCGCTCCAGCGAAATCCATCTCTACATTTTAATTCTTCTTCATATACCCAGTCGAATGTTCCATTAATTATATTTTCATCTCCATCAAATGTAAGTTGAGTGATTTTTTTTGTTTTTAAATTTTCAACATAGATATTGTTTTTGCTTACATAAGCGACTTTGGTATTATCATGTGAAAATTTTGCAAACATTAGGGAACTTTCGGGTAAATTTTTTCCAAGTTGAAAAAGTTCTTTTGTTTTTATGTCAAGAACCCAGTAATCTCCTCTTGTATTGGAACGCCAAACTCTTCTGCTATTGGTATATATAAGCAACTTTGATAAATCATAAGACCAAAAATAATTTTCTATTACCAATGGTGTGTTTTTATCTTTAGGAATCAAGGATTTTGCATTTACAAGGATATTTTGAGAGTTGTCTTGACTTGAGAATTTTATAATATTGAAGGCATTTTGAAATTCTTTAGCTCTTTTTAATTTTGTATAATATTTTCCATTTTGATACCATTGATATGGACCAAACCATTCTTGAGTGAAATCGCGGGTTTTATATATACGGTCAAGAGAGATTTTTGAAAGATCAATTGAATCCTGAGAAAATATTTCAGTACTTAAAAAAGAAAGAAAAAATAATATAAAATATGTGTTTGTTTTCATAAGAATATGCTTTAATGTTGATTTATGGTGTCTGTACATATAGTACTTGATTTTTCAATTTAACTGCCTTAAAATCCTTAAACTTAACATAATAATAAATTTTTATTAAAAAACAATATTTCTCCTCTCTTTTCAATACCGTCTATCACTGCGCTATGATGTCCAGAGGGTTCGGATTCTTCCCTTTGAAAACGCTTTCAAGGGCAAAGATATTTGATGCCAGTCTGAAAAAATCCTGATGTTTCAAATTTTATTTGAAACAATAAAAACGCAAAGTAGGACTTGAAAGCACGCGATAGCGTGACTTCAAAGCCGGCTTCATGAAAAGGATAATATCGAAAAAATCCGGATATTTCAACAATTTCAGATAATTTATTTTATATTTGCTCTATGGATAAGCAAAATATCAATAATATCCACGACAAATTTTTTAAGTCGATAATGTCCAATAT
>JALSPW010000030.1 GCA_026985735.1 Saprospiraceae bacterium | reverse complement strand
AAGAAAATAAAAAGTACTAAGAGAAGAATGGAATATAGAAAAAAAATAAAATTCAAATAAAGAATAATAAATATGACCGTTTTAATTATTGACAAAATCAGATTGGTAGTAACTAGTACAATTCTTTTTTCACTGTTATTGGTAAATATAGCGAGTGCTCAAATTGATTATTATGAATTAATTGATACTTCAGTTTTGCATGATGCAAAATTCAGATTGCTTGAAAAAGTAAATACTGATAGTTTGGAGTTTTCACCGGTTTTTTATGATGGTGGATTGGTATATGTAAGTTCTTGGACAAATCCAAAGAAAAAAATTAAGTCTAAAAGGAAAGGGAATTTTTATAAATTGAAGATGTTGATTTTTGATGATAATGGTAATGTTGATACCATTGAAGATTTTGCTGATGATCTTAAAATTAAAAATCATAAAGGACCTTGTGCATTTACTCAAGACGGTAATAAAATGTTTTTAAGTAGAAATAAAAAAGGTACTATAAAAATCAAAGATAAAGAAAAAGATATAAATCCTATGGGGATTTATATTTATAAGTATCAAAACGGATATTGGCTGTCAGAAGGAGAACTACCTGTTAATTCTTATGGATACAAGGTGTTTCATCCTTCATGGGATGAGAAAACAAATAGATTATTCTTTGCTTCAGATATGCCGGGTGGCTACGGTGGAACGGATTTATATTCCATTAAATATATTGATGGAAAATGGTTGGAATTAAAGAATCTGGGTAGGGGTATTAATTCGGAAGCAAATGAAGCCTTCCCTTTTATTTATAAATCGAAATATTTGTTTTTTGCTTCTAACAGAAAGGGAGGTAAGGGAGGATTTGACCTTTATCTTTCTATTCAAATTGATGATGAATTTGATTTTCCTGTGAATCTTGGCCCTCGTTTCAATTCAAGAAGTGATGATTTCGGACTGATTTTATCGGATGATGCATATTTTGGTTTTTTTACATCAAATCGTCCCGGAGGTATCGGTAAAGATGATATTTACAAATTTATCTCGGATAAATCGATTTTCAGGATTTTCAACAATTATTATACATTAAAAATAGTGAATTCAAAAAATGGAAAACCTGTGGAAAATGCCAGAATTACATTTTCAAAATATAAGCTCGTTCCTACCGAATCCCCTCGAATAGAAAAAATCAAAGGTGTTGAAAAAGAAATAATTTATACTATTGATCCCCGTTCATTGGTCGAAAGTAAACCTGTATTTTCCGATAATAAAGGAGAGTATTTCTTAAGATTAAAAGATCGTTCTTATATTCTTAAAGTTAAAAAAGACGGTTATTTACCTTATTCCGGTTTGTTGAAAACAATAGATGGGAATAAACTGATTGAAGTTAAATTAATCCCCGAAATATTGGATACCTTCCAGTTTAGTTTTCTTGATTCGGATTCCAAAGAACGTATTGAAAATGTCAATATCAAATTGGAAGGAGGATTGGAAAATAATATCAAATACAAAAAGGATAAATATTATGTGGTTTTATTAAGAGGACAAAAGATAAGTTTGGAGGTAAACAAAGATGATTATATTCCAAAAAAAATCGAGATAGAATATGGTTTAACACCATCAAAATTTGATATTTTGTTGGAACAAAAACCGAAGTATGTAAAATATTTGCCTGTTGAGAAAGGTGAGGTCATGGTTTTAAAAGACATATTATATGATTATAATTCTGCAAAATTGTCCGCTAAAGCTAAAAGGGAATTGGATAAACTTGTTAACCATTTGAATAAATATCCGGAACTTATCATTGAATTAAGTTCCCATACGGATTGCAGAGGTAAAAAAAGCTATAATTTGAAATTGTCGGAAAGAAGATCTGCAAATGCAAAAAAATATTTGGTGAATAAAGGTATTTCTGCCAATAGAATTATAGCGAAAGGATATGGGGAAACAAAACCGAAAAATCGCTGTGTTGACGGTGTAAAGTGCAGTGAAAAAGAACATGCAATAAATAGAAGAACAGAAGTGAAAGTAGTAGAGAAGTAATAATATTTATTTTATTAGATTTTGGATTTTATCGGTTAGTAATATATAAATGTCTTTAAAATCTGGATATTTTTCCAAAAAAAGAATATGCTTCTTTATTGTATTTTTATCATTGCGTATTGCCGGTCCTGTCTGAATTTGTGCCGGATCCAAACCATCCAGTATCTTATTGCTTGTCTCTTTGATAAGCGGAAACAGATGCTCAAAGTTCAAGTTATTCTTTTCTGTTATTTCTTTTGAAATACGGTACATGAAATTTGTAAAATTATTTGAGAAAATAGCGGCAACATGCAATACCTTTCTGTCATTATCATTAATAATATTGACTTTAGATGTTATTCTTGTTGCCAAATTTGTTAATGCTGTTTCAAATTCTATTGTATTTGCCGTTATGAAAAAAGGTACTTCATTAAGGTCTATATTTCTTTTTTTTGTAAATGTTTGCAATGGATAAAAAACTCCGTAGTGATTGAAATACTTGTCAAAAACAGATGAAGATACCATTCCTGAAGTATGAACAACTTTGGGCTTTCTCCCGAAAATTTTATTTAATTTGTTTGCAGTACTTTCTATTGCATTATCACTTATTGCCACTAAATACAAATCACTGTCATCAGGTAATTTGGAAATCTCGTTGACCGGGATTGCATTTACCAAATCTGATAATTCTCTTGCATGTTCAATATTTCTACTATATATAGCATCGATTGCCAATCCTGTTTTATAAAGGCAAGTACTTAGATGATATGCTACATTTCCCGATCCTAAAATGGATATTTTTTGTTTTTTATGCACAAATAATTAATTTTACATGCAAAAGTAATCAAGAGAAACAGCAAAATAGAAAAATATGGCAAAGATTTTAATTATAAGCGGTATTATACTTATTATTTTAGGTGTATTGTATTATTATTTTGGTAATATTTTCTCCTGGTTTGGGCATTTGCCGGGAGATATAAAAATAGAAAAAGAAAATTTTACGTTTTATGCTCCTATTACAAGCGGTATAGTGATAAGTATTTTGCTTTCACTTATTTTGTGGGTTGTGGGCATCTTAACAAAAACTCCGCAAAACTAAAAAGATATTTTTAGTCAAAATGATTCTTTCAGGTAGTTACATTTTATAAACCTGAAAAACATTTTTATAAATATTTCAACTTTATATATTTAATTATTGTTATCAAATAATAACGAAAAAAAATAATAATGATTTACGATAATATACTGCAGACAATCGGAGGTACTCCTTTGGTAAAAATCAATAAACTCAATCCTAACCCAAATGCGAATATTTTTGCTAAAATAGAAGGAATGAATCCTTCGGGTAGCATCAAAGATCGTATAGCTTTGAAAATGATTGAACAAGCGGAAGCAGAAGGTAAATTGGTACCGGGTAAAACCATAATTGAACCCACATCCGGTAATACCGGCATCGGAATTGCTATGATTGGAGCAGTCAAGGGGTATGATGTGGAAATTGTGATGAGTAGTGCCGTATCTGAGGAAAGGCGTAAATTGATAGAGGGTTTCGGTGGTAAAGTCGTATTGACAGATGCGGATAAAGGCACTGACGGGGCGATATTGAAAGCAAAAGAATTGGTTTCTGCTAATCCTGATAAATATTTTATGCCAGATCAATTTTCAAATCGTTATAATAAGCTTGCACATTATAAAACTACAGGTGAAGAAATTTGGAAACAAACAAATGGAAAAGTCGATTTTTTTGTTTCGGCTCTTGGTACCTCGGGAACAATGATGGGTATTGCCAAGGTTTTGAAAGAATACAATCCTAAAATCAAAATCGTTAGTGCTCATCCTGTAAAAGGTCATTATATACAGGGAATAAAAAATATGGAAGAAGCAATTGTGCCCAGTTTGTACAATCCCGATAAAATTGATATTACTGTTATGGTAGAAACGGAAGATGCCTTTGATGTGGCAAGAAAAATCATGAAACACGAAGGTATTCCGGTAGGTATGAGCAGTGGTGCCGCTTTATATGCCGCCTTGGATATTGCAAGCAAAACAGAATCAGGTAATATAGTGGTTATATTTCCGGATAGAGTCGATAAGTATCTTAGTACAAAATTATTTGATTAGCAATACAGGTACTTCTTTTATAAGACTATCTAGATAAGGGTTTTGTATGATCTTTCTCTTTTTTCAAAATCTGTTCAAATCTGTCAATCAATAGTGTTGGCGCAACTTTTTTGTCAATAATCTTCTTATTTTTATCCAAAATGAAAATATTGGGAACACCTCCTATATTATATTTTCTTAAAAATCCGGTTGTCCCTGATTTGTCGGCAAGATTATAATCAAAACCTTCCATCTTTTCTCTTTTTACTCCGTCCCAACATCTATATGTGTCACTTCTTTGTCTTGTACATGCCGTTACTATTTTTACTCCCATAGTTTTAAATTTCTTTTGAAATTCCCTTACAAATGGCATGGCATGTCTGCAATGACTGCATCCGGGACGCCAAAACATCAAAATCATATATTTTGCGTCAATATCTCGCAATCTTACCGCTTTATCATTTTTATCAACCAATGTGACATCGGGAATGATTTTTCCCGGTATTGTTCCTTCTTTCCTTTTTGCTTTGTAATGGACTAAATCAATTTCCTTATCAGTGAGCCATGGTGCGACTTCTTTATTATAATATTTTTTAGCAATATGAATATATACCTTATCTACCCATGATTTAAAAGGAAAAGAATATTTTTTTTCAAAAAACGGAAGATAATATCTAAAAGTTTCATTTTTATAGCCCATACGTAAAAAAATGCTATCCAATACAGGAATGACTTTTTCCGGTTTTAAATGAACTGTTCTTTCAAAATAATTATTAATCTGTTGATGCGAGTAGGGCAATCTCAGAGTGATGGGGTTATCGAGTTCCAAATTGTCCAGATAATGTTGTATTTTATAATCCAAAATCTTATTTCTTTTATCAATTCCTTTTACATCGTTAAATAC
>JALSPW010000029.1 GCA_026985735.1 Saprospiraceae bacterium | reverse complement strand
TCACTCTTTTTGCATCAATCCCATACAACAATTTCACCAATAATAATCTACCTGATTTTGAAGGCTATTATGCCAGTGTCGTATATGCATATCTGGCAAGTATAGGTATGACAACCATACCTGAAGATGTGTCCAATCTCGGACGTATAGATCTTACTTTGCAATATCAGGACAAGGTCTTTATCATAGAATTTAAATTGTCAGAAAAAGCAACAGGAGCTGCTCTGAAACAAATCAAAGAAAAACGCTATTACGAAAAATATAGTGATTTTGACAATATTTACCTTATAGGAATAGAATTTAGCAAAGAGAAAAGGAATATAGTAGGGTATGAGTGGGAGAAGGTTTAAAAGTACAAAGTTCAAAGTTCAAAGTACAAAGTACAAAGTACAAAGGATAAAGTTGGAAGTACAAAGTTTAAAGTATAAGAATTAAAAGTTGAATGGTTTGGTAATATTTAAAAGGAATATTTTAGTTGTTATAAAAAAGGGATATTGGTAATAAGGGGGCATGCGATAGGGATAGTAGTGGAGCGAGCGGTAGCGAAGCTGTCCGAAGCAGGCATAGCCGGATGAGGACGGTACCCACGAATAGCCCGGTCTGAACGGGGATTTTTTTGTATTGGATGGTGAGATGCAAAATCCCGGTGCAGAATCGCCAAAAAAAACAAAATGAAAATGGTAATATCTGATAAGAGCATATTGAGAATATTGGAATTTGATAAGATTTTACAATTGGCAAAGTCATATTGTACAAGTGAGATGACAAAGGGGTATTTTGAAGCAATTGATTTTTATGTTGATGTTGATGTACTGGAAGAAAAATTGTTGCAGGTGGATGATATGAAGCGGTCTTTAGAAAGTAATTCGCCTTTGACAATATTTAACTTCAGTGATATTCGCGACTATTTGGAAAGTTTGAAAACGGAAGGATTTGTTTTGAATATTGAAGCATTGCAGCAGATAAATAAAGTTTTGCAGGCTATAAGGCATATAAAATATTATTTTACTGATAGTAGAAAGGAATTGTATCCGGCTCTTGGGTTGTTGTCAAATAAGGTGGAAATATCGAATGGGATAGTAGATATTATAAATGAAGTTTTGGATCAGGATGGGGAGATTAAAGCTACAGCTTCTTCTGATCTTGTCAAAATCACCAGAGCTATTAGATCGAAACAGTTGGAAATAAATAAAGTTTTTGACGGGATAGTAACTGAATTTAAGGGGCGTGGTCTTTTGAGCGAAACGGTGGAGACATATCGCAACGGAAGACGGGTTTTAACACTACCGGTGGAAAATAAAAGGAAGATAAGAGGGATTATTCATGATGAATCATCAACGGGACGAACTGTTTATATAGAGCCCGAAAGGATAATCGAACTTAATAATGATCTCTTTGATTTGGAGTTGCGATACAGGAAAGAGATATATAAAATACTCAGGAAGCTAAGTGATGAATTGAGGCCTTATGTTGAATATTTAAGGGATATATTGATGCTTCTTTTAGAGTTTGATATTATAAATGCCAAAGCGGAATTAGCTATTGCAATGCATGCGACTAAACCTTTCTTATATCCTAATCCTCTTTTTCATTTTAAAAAAGCATATCATCCTTTGTTGTTATTGAAAAATAAAGACAAGGAGCTTAAAACGGTTCCTTTTGATCTGAAATTGTCAAAAAACAACAGGATATTGATAATAAGCGGACCGAATGCAGGGGGTAAGTCCATAACATTGAAGGCTGTCGGGTTGCTTCAGTTGATGACTCAGTCCGGTTTTCTTATTCCTGCAGATGAAAATACAAAAATGGGTATATTTGATAAAATATTTGCTGATATAGGCGATCAGCAATCTGTAGAAGATGATTTAAGTACTTACAGTTTCCGGTTGAAAAATATGAAAATGTTTATGGAAAATGCGGATAGCGGTTCCTTGGTATTGATAGATGAGTTTGGTTCGGGTACCGATCCCAAAATAGGAGGTGCTATAGCCGAAGCGATACTGAGGGAATTGCATAGATTGGGGGCATGGGCAGTCATAACAACACATTATACCAATATTAAGATTTTTGCATTCAAAACCAAGGGTATCGTGAATGCAGCGATGCATTTTGATAAAGCAAAATTGATACCTACTTATAAATTGGATGTAGGAAAACCTGGTAGCTCTTTTGCTTTCGAAATAGCTCAGAACATAGGCTTAAACAAGAAAGTAATGAATTATGCAAAATTTAAGGCCGGAAAAAATATCAAGAAGATAGAGGAGTTACTTGTTGAATTACAGGCTGATAAAGCTGAACTTCAGGATAGATTATTGGAATTGAAAGATAAGGAACTAAAACTCGATAAGCTAACTCATAAATATGAAGAAGTATATAAGGATTTGGATTTTAAGAAAAAGAAATTCAGAATCGAAAAGAAAGAATTTGCCTTGATACAACTAAATAAAGAGAAAAAAGAAATTCAGAAACTGATAAAAGAAATAAGGGAGAATCAGAAATTGGAGGAGGCTAAAAGACTATTGAAACAATTGGAAGATAAGAAAAATATAGTGATGAAAGAGGCGGAAGTACTGCACGATGAAGTCGTCAGTTCCACTAAAACGGAATGGGAGAATCTGAACGTAGGTGACTATGTAAAATTGAAATCGGGAGATATTTATGGGAAAATATTGAAAATAACAAAGAAGAAGGCTGAAATACAGACTGACAATATGAAGATTATGGTGCCTTTAACAGATTTGACAGCTTCGAAAAAACCGATTCGTCTGAATCCTTTTGCTGGCATAAAAACGAATATAAGTACATCAAAGAATAAATTTGATACGACAATTGATATTAGAGGATACTCAAAAGCGGAAGCCATAGAATCATTGCAGGAGTTTTTTGATAATGCATTATTGGCAAATGCGACTTTATTGAAAGTTTTACATGGGAAAGGAAATGGCGTTTTGCGCAATACGGTTAAGCAAATAACTTCAGAATACAATGCTGTGGAAGAATTGTGGCATCCTCCTTTGGATCAGGGAGGAGATGGGATTACTTTTGTTAAACTAAGATAATATTTTCTCGGTTCTATTCTTCTTCATCACTTGAAAAATCAAGCAAATCCCGTTCATTAAGGAAATTGTACCATTTTATTACTTTTTTAATATCACTGACATGAACTCTGTCTTTATCGAAATCGGGTAGAATTTTTTCGAAATATTCTTTAAGCTCATTACCGCTTTTCTTAATGTCTATTACGGGCAATTCCGGTGATAATTCATGCATTTTCTTAAAAATAACTTTCAGCTCAGTTGCATCATCATAAGTATAAATAGCAACTGTTGCGAGTGGAGTGAATTGATGTTTTCTGGTAGAAATAAATCTTATTTTTCCACTGTCCAAATCTTTTACTATCAGACCGTTATTTCTCGTGTTTATAAGTTCGCTTATACCGGAGAATCCGCTTACGGATATATATTTATCAAGTTTCATAAAATATGTTTTTTAGTAACTACACAGGTAGAATCATTTTTCATATCAAAAGCACTTTGCCTGAGTAGTTGCGTTTTTTATTTTCAGGTTGCAAAAGTAATCAAGTTTTGCAAAAATAATAAAATTAAAGAAAAGATTACTTATTTTTTATGTTGTATCTTTTCCTTATTATAGCAAAAACGATTATAACTATAATTATAAATGGTAGCCAGCTTGTAAGAGTATATGCAATACGATAGCTTAAAGCAGTAGTATCAACAACCATTGTGTCTTGTATCTGGAGAAAATAGAATAAATTCATAACATATGATTATTTTTTACAAAGATACATTATTTTTTTAATTTTTGTCCTTATATGCGGTTGAGGTAGCTCGGCGATAGCCTGAGAATAGAGAGAGTAAATCTCATATTGTAAAATCATTTTTTGATAATTGCAGTTAGGACTTAAAAGCATTCGATAGCATGACTTTAAAGCCGGTTTAAGAAAAAACTTTTCTCTTATATCGAAAAATTATTTAGTATCTGTATATAAAGTGCATTATTTTCTTCAACTCGCTGATACAAAGGCATCACTTCGTTTCAGAAAAGTAAAAATCTCATCAAAAATCTTTATTTTTCAAAAATTCAAGCACTTTATAGACACACACTAATTAGTTAAAATTGTGTATTTTATTATAAATATTTGAAAAAATGTATTTTTTTTGTACTTTTTTAAATCTACAAATATAAAAATTATACGTTTAATATTTGATGATTTGTTTTTGTACAGCGATTTTTTTTATTATTAATTAACTATTTTAAAACTGTAATTATGCGAAAATTTTATTTTTTATTTTTTTTATTTTTTATTACGTTTTCAATAAATGCCCAGACGGTCATTGATTTTGAATCAGGGTTACCTGACGGTTGGTCAATTGATGGAGGATGGAAACTTGGGACTGTTTCAACTTTATCAAGCCAATATTTTTATTTTGGAGACAATGATACTAAATTCGTTGGAACTAATGATGATGCGGCAGGGGAATCAGGCCATGCTGATGGCAAAGTGATTACCGGTTATATGGATTTCACCTCGGTATCAAATGTCTTGTTGCAATTTGATCTTTTTTTCTATCATGGTAATTATAACAGTGCAGGACAAGAGACTTTAGATATATTGTATTCGGAAGATGGAACTACCTGGAATAAGATAACTTCTGTGGAAACATTTTACATCTGGAAAAGATTTTACTATGATATTTCTTCTTTTGTCGGAGGTAAAAATGTAAAAATAGCATTTGAATATAAAGACGGTAACAACTGGAATTACGGAGCTGGTATTGATAATATTTCCGTAGCGGAACAACCTGATTATTTTGCTTATATGACTGCTCCGGCAAAAAAATGGGAACAAGTGGATAATCCGGATGATTCGGTATCATTTACTTTTAACGTTAATTATTTCGGAAAACTTCCTTTGACCAATTATAAATTTGTTTATACAATCGATGATGCTGCCGAAAAAGAAATAGTTGGCAATGATACTTTAAATTCGAATGACAAATATGATTTTGAAATTCCCGGATTTAAACTGGGAGAGCATAATTTTAAATC